>CANMNM010000083.1 GCA_947499275.1 Actinomycetota bacterium
CGCGGTGTCCTCGGCAAACAAGGAAGTCGCAATGTTTCGTGGGTGATACTCACCAAGACTTTTCACCGTGTTGATCGTGTCCTGCAAATCCAAGCCGGATGAATCAGCAAGGTCCTTGCGTGCGCTACCAGCCATTTCGCGGATTTGGCGCAACCACTTGACCGCGTCAGCGGCCGCTTTCGGCAGCCTTTCCGGACCGAAAATCAGGAGCCCCAGCACTCCAAGGGCGATCATCTCCCCGATCCCAATGTCAAACACGCTATTAGGTTACGCCGAACCGAGTTGGTGAGGTGCGCAGCCCCTCGGACCAATCGTGCTAGCCGATTGCGGTCGAGGAGCCCAAAGTCAACGGAATGGTTGAGTTTTGTCCATTGCGGGTAATCGATATCTCGATCTTCTCGCCTGGGGCATAACTGCGAATTGCAACGACCAGTTCGGTTGAATCCACAACTTGACGGTCATTAAATCCGATAATCACGTCACCCACGCGCAATCCGGCCTTTTCAGCAGGACCACCCGGAGTAATATCCCCGATTTCAGCTCCTTCGCCCGTGTAGGCGGTGTTGAGAACCACACCAATGATCGGTGTCTGCGAATCACCCGTTGCAATCAATTCTTCAGCAATTCTTTTAGCGGTGTTGATAGGTATCGCAAAACCAAGACCGATAGATCCGGTCTCGCCGCCGATTGTTCCCGCCAGGGTCGCGATCGCCGAGTTGATTCCGATGACCCGTCCCTTACCGTCAAGTAATGGGCCACCTGAGTTTCCTGGATTGATCGCGGCATCAGTTTGAATTGCATTAATGAAGGCCAGTTCGCCACTCCCACCAGCCGTCACCGGCCGGTCCAAAGAACTAATGATTCCCGAAGTTACCGTGCCGTTGAGCCCTAGTGGGGCGCCGATTGCAATTGCGACTTCACCGACGCGCACGGCACTTGAGTCACCGAGCACGGCCGCAGGCAAACCAGTTTTATCAACCTTGAGTACTGCTAGGTCATAGGAAGAATTACGACCAACAATCTTGGCGATAGCTTTTTCACCATTTTCAAAAACAACGGTGAGTTCCCCACCGTCGGCTGCTGGTGCAGCTACATGGTTATTCGTGAGAATGTAACCGTCGGATTGAACGATAAAACCCGAACCACTACCTGATTCCTCACCTGCCTCAATCAAAATTGAAACGACACTGGGCAACACGGATTCCGCAATTGCAGCAACATCGGTTGAACTTACGCTCACAATGTTGTCGAGTTCAGGCAATGCGATCACGTTGGTCATACCACTTGTATTTTCATCTCCGCTGGATCCGATCAAATACCCACCAAGACCGGCAACGCCACCGACGATGAGAGCGGTAACTGCCGAAACCAGAATCGTTCCCCAGACACCCAGACCACGACGCTGCGATGTACGAGCGGCAGGCCCGGGCTGCGCTGGGGGTGCGACGAAGTTAGTCGGGGGGAATTCACTCACCTCTCAAGCCTAACGTGCACTACTACGCGTGCCCGAGGGCTTACCGCTAGGCTCGAGAAAGCATCTATACTCGGCGTTACCCGTCTTGCGAGGAGTGAAATGTCTTTTTCAGCGATTACACCCGGTGCTGCCGACTACACGGAAAATTACCTGGGTGAGTTTGACGCCGAACACGCAAGTGAACTGCGAGGCGCCAGATTACAGGCTGCAGACCTGGGGCTCGAGTGCGTCAGCGCCCAAGTCGCATCCCTGCTGGAACTCCTTGCAGCTTCAATCCAAGCGCAGGCAATCATTGAAGTCGGCACGGGAACCGGGATCTCAGGCGCTGCGCTCCTGGAAGGCATGAAGGCTGGCGGGGTCCTCACCAGTATTGACCTTGAAGCTGAATACCAACGCCATGCCAAGGAACTATTCACCAGCTTGGGGTGTGAATCCAACCGAATGAGACTCATTGCCGGGCGTGCACTTGACGTGCTGCCCAGATTCTCCGACGGTGCGTACGACCTCATTTTTATCGATGCTGATGCCGGGGAATACCCCACGATGCTCAACCAAGCAAAACGACTGCTCCGAATTGGCGGGCTAGTGATTTTTCACGGTGCATTTGCTTCGGGAATGGCTGACCCCAGTGTCCGTGACTACGAGGCTACCGCGATGCGCGATGTCGCAACCGAATTGCGTTCTGACAGCGACTGGTTGCCCTCACTGCTCACAGTGGGCGAGGGACTTTTCGTGGCTTCACTTCGAAGCCGGGATTAAACCTGAATTAAACTCTGTACTAGGCGAAAACTTCGAGGAGTTTAGCGCCCAATTCTTTTGCTTCGTCAGCCTTAAGCTCAACAACGAGGCGTCCACCGCCCTCTAAAGGAACCCGCATCACGTAGCTGCGAGCCTCTTTGGTGACCTCCATTGGTCCGTCTCCGGTACGTGGCTTCATCGCGGCCATATTCGTGTCCCCTTCCAGCCAAGTCATTGCAGCGCTATTGCGCCCATCACGTGCCCGGGCACGCCCGGTTCGAAAGGCCCATTATTCCGCATGACCCGCTTCCAGGACCAAGCGCCCTCGGATTCGCGTGATTTTAGAAGGGTCGGCCCGATTCGATCTCACGCTTGAGGGCCTTGAGAGATTTCTTCACCCCAGCCAATAGCGGGAATTTGCCTATTGGCCAGCCGAGCGCCCCCAGAACACCCAGTGGCAACTCAAAATCCTCACTCCAAATGAACCGTGCCGTATTTCCCGGCAGGGAGACAACCTCCATGGTGCCCGTCCCTTTGACCAAGGTCCCCGTGTGGAGAACATCGACGCGGTAGGGCGGCTCCCACCGAGTAATTTCCATGGTGTCCCAGAAGCCCACCGGCCCGGTCCCCGTCCAGCCGGCAATCACCGATCCCACACTTTTGCCGTCACCTTTGCGGATTTCGACCCTGGTGCCCACCATCCAACGATCCTGCTGGGTCCACGCAGTGAAAGCATCGAAAACTTCCTGCACCGGAGCGTTAATTACGATGTCCAAGTCAAGTCGACGAACACGTTTCGTTTTCACAGTGCGTGACTCATTTCTTGGGACTGGATTCGAGTTCTGCGATCCGGCCTTCGAGGAGGGCAATTTTTTGATCAACCTCATCCATGCGATAGCCGCGAACTGTTACATCAAAGCCCTGTGAATCGGGTTTGTAGTCACCCGTGTTCTCGATTCCAACGCTTGGGGTAAACCGACCGGTGATCACAAGGGCTGCTCCCGCAATTACCAGAATCGCAAGGACCACGAAAAGGAACGTCATGTCGCTAGTCCACCATGGATAGGTGAACCTTGCTCGGTTAACCAACGCCGAAGGTTGGTCGCCACGCTGATCAACTCCTCCACATTCACGAATTCTCCTTGACTGTGGGCAATCGACGGATCCCCTGGTCCGTAATTGACAGCGGGTGTTCCCATCGCAGAGAAGCGGGCAACATCGGTCCAGCCAAACTTGGGAGCCACGGTGGCACCCGTTGCCACGAGAAACGCTTGTGCAGCAGGGTGAGATAGGCCAGGAAGCGCGCCCGGAGCCTGGTCAGTGATGTCAACGTCAAAGCCGGCAAAGATTTCCTGGACATGTGCAATCGCCTGATCCGCCGTCCTGTCGGGGGCGAACCGGTAGTTCACCGTGACACAGCACAGATCGGGAATCACGTTTCCCGCAATGCCGCCGGTTATTGCGACGGCGTTTAAACCTTCACGAAATGTGAGACCGTCAATGACCGGGCTAGAAGGTTCGTAGTTCTCTAAAATTTCCAAGATCTCACGCGCTTGGTGGATTGCGTTTTTGCCCATCCAGCTTCGCGCGCTGTGCGCCCGCTCGCCACGAGTCGTGATGTTAGCTCTCATTGTCCCCTGGCAACCTGCTTCAATATTTGCGTTACTGGGCTCCATGAGCACCGCGAAATCAGCCTCCAAAAACTCTGGGGAAATTTGCGATATTTTTAGGAGACCATTAAATTCCGAGCTGACTTCTTCGGATTCATAGAAAATATAAGTAACGTCACATACCGGGTCGGTGACAGTGGCCGCAAGGTGCAGAGCAATTGCAACCCCGCCTTTCATGTCAGCCGCACCCAAACCGTAAATCCGCTCTGACTCAACGTGGTGGGGGAGATTCCCATTGGCCGGGACCGTATCCAGATGGCCGGCGAGAATTATTCGATCACCACGGTCCGCATGATTGGTGGCAATCACCGAGTTTCCAATTCGAGTCACTGATAGGTGCGAGTATCCACGCAAAGCCTGTTCAACCAGATCCGCAATCGGCTCCTCTTCATGCGATTCGCTGGGAGTGTCAATCAGGGCCGCGGTGAGAACGGGTAATTCAGCACCCAAAGACAACGGCGCTAACTGCCGTGTGATGCTCACGCCACTACGGTAGTGCCGTGAGCGAAAATCTGTTGAATGGACCTGCAAGTGGACTTGGATTGGCGACCTACAGCGACGAAACGCTGCTGGACGTCTGGTACCCCAACCCCGCATTGGGGTCAACTCCCCCTGATGTACCCGGGCTTGATGCCGGTGCAGTCCATGACGAGTTGCGGGGTGTAACCGTGCGCGGGATCCGCACGCAGATTTCGGACCTTTCCGCACCTCCCGCTGACGGCGCCGACGCATATCTGCGCCTGCACCTGCTTTCGCACCGCTTGGTGACTCCACGTTCTATCAACATGGACGGTATTTTTGGCAAACTTGAGCTCGTTGCATGGACAAATCTCGGACCTATCCCCGTCGATCGGGTTGGCGAAGTGCGACTTCGATCTCGCGCCCGCGGTGACCAGTTAACAATCTTCGGTTTGGACCGCTTCCCACGCATGGTGGATTACGTCACTCCCAGTGACGTGCGAATTGCCGACGCCGATCGGGTCCGTCTTGGCGCCCACCTTGCCGCCGGAACAGTTGTCATGCACGAAGGCTTTGTGAATTTCAACGCTGGAACTTTGGGCACCTCAATGGTGGAAGGTCGGATCTCCGCTGGTGTGATCGTGGGCGCAGGATCTGATATTGGCGGTGGCGCATCCATCATGGGAACCCTCTCCGGGGGTGGCAAAGAAGTGGTTTCCGTGGGCAGCGAATGCCTGATCGGTGCAAACGCGGGAATTGGGATTTCACTCGGTGACCGCTGTGTTGTTGAGGCAGGGCTCTACGTGACCGCCGGCAGTAAGGTGCTTCTGCCTGATGGTGAAATTGTTAAAGCCGGTGCACTCTCGGGCGCACATGACCTACTGTTTCGAAGGAACTCTGTTACCGGCGGAATCGAAGTCGTGAATCGGACCGGTTCATGGGGTGGACTGAACTCTGCCCTGCACTAACGATTGAGCATTTACCGCGTTGGGTAGTTGCGCTCTGTTTCTCCGATATACACCTGGCGTGGTCGACCAATCTTGGTGGCTGGATCTTCGATCATTTCCCGCCATTGGGCGATCCAGCCCGGCAAGCGACCCAATGCAAAGAGCACGGTGAACATCCGGGTTGGGAATCCCATAGCCTTGTAAATCAACCCGGTGTAGAAGTCAACATTCGGGTACAACTTGCGCTCGATGAAATAAGGATCAACAAGTGCGACAGCCTCAAGTTGGAGAGCGATGTCCAATAGTGGGTCATTCACGTTGAGCGCTTCAAGAACTTCATAGGCCGTCTTTTTAACAATTGCAGCGCGTGGATCGTAATTCTTATAAACGCGGTGACCAAAGCCCATGAGCTTCACGCCGTCCTCGCGAGATTTGACCTTCGCGATGAAAGCGTCAACTCCTTCGCCAGACGCATGAATCTGACCGAGCATTTCCAGAACAGCTTGATTAGCGCCACCGTGTAGCGGACCAAAAAGTGCCATGATGCCGGCGGAGACACTTGCGAAAAGATTGGCATGCGATGAACCAACAAGCCGCACGGTAGATGTTGAACAATTCTGCTCGTGGTCACCATGCAAAATAAATAATTGGTCCAGAGCACGCACGACGACCGGATTCGCGACGTATTCCTCAGCCGGTACCCCAAATGTCATACGGAGGAAGTTTTCAACAAACCCCAGTGAATTATCCGGATAGAGGTAGGGCTGCCCAATGGATTTTTTATAAGCGTAGGCAGCAATTGTGGGCATCTTGGCTAGGAGTCGAATGGTGGAAATCTCGACCTGCTCTTTATCAAATGGATCCAGCGAGTCCTGATAGAACGTGGACAGTGCCGAGACCGCCGAAGACAGAACGGGCATCGGGTGCGCATCACGGGGGAAACCGTCAAAGAATCGACGTAGGTCTTCATGCAACATCGTGTGCTGATTAATGATCGATTCAAATTCGAGCAACTGAACGGGTGTTGGCAACTCACCGTAGATCAGCAAATAGGACGTCTCAGAAAATGTCGATTTTTCTGCTAACTGTTCGATCGGGTAACCGCGGTATCGCAGG
>CANMNM010000084.1 GCA_947499275.1 Actinomycetota bacterium
AATCCGTGGCAGGAGCGGCAGCACTTTCGAGTTCAACCAGTCCTTGCCCAAACGTGTGTTTTCCCGGTACATCTGATCAATGATTTCATCGATTTCTTCAACCGGTGTGAAGACCGCATCAATGTCATTCGTGATCGTGATGCGCTGATATCCCAACAACATCGCTGTACCACCAACTATGTAAACGTCACCGTGAATTCCGCGCGCATCGAGGCGTGCTCCAAGTTCGGTCAACAATGTGATCACTTGTTCTCTCGAGGAAAACATCAGACGGATTCCAAATTGGTGGCAGCCAGAAATATTCCGCGAGCTCGTAATGCCGGCACTCCACGCGCGACACCGATACTTCCCAGCAGGTTCCCTTCCTGACCGCCGTCAACAAACCAAGGTGTTTGCAGAAACAGTTCAGGGTTCCTCGTCCAGTTCGGTACGCGAGGGAGTCCGCCCTGCCGTGACCAGTGCACTGCCATGCCAGCAAACGCAACGTCAGCCCGATGCAGTCCCACAGGTCCCGGTTGCATAAGAAAGAACTGTTGATCAACCTGATTGTTCAGTTCGCCAAATCGATCATGTGAATCAATTAATGCCCGGATGATGACCGAGTCTTGATCTTCAACGCTCTTGCACTGCGGCCTAGCGAGCAACTCCCGTAACTCAACTACTTGCGAAGCTAATGTGGGGAACCCACCATCGCAAAAGACGGACTGCGGGTGTAACTCCAACAGAGCAGCAAATCGCTGCTCGATCACGGACCCCGGCTCGAGCACCCCACGTTCATAAGCGCTGATATTGGATTGCTTGGTTCCCATTAAAAAGGCCAGGTTCACCTGGCTCAGACCAAGCTCTCTGCGTTTAGCCTGAATAAGGTTCACTTCCCCAGTATATATCACAATTAGGTTGTTATATATATTGGGCATATGCCCCTAACATCAAGGGCAGAACAGTGCTCCAGGACATGAGGGCCGACTACACCGGTACGGTAGAGCCATTGGCTTAGGAGGTTGTCATGACACGAATCGTGAACGTGGTCACGGACCCGACCAACTATGTACTCACCCTGACACTCGATGACGGGCGAACAACCTACTTCGACGTCGCCCCAATGCTGTGGGGACCAGTATTCGAACCGTTAAAAAACGACCGAGCACTATTTGACGCTGTCACGGTCAGTGAATACGGCGACACCGTTACTTGGCCTACCGGGGCAGACATTGCCCCCGAGGCACTACTCGCTAATTCAACAGTCTCGAGCTAAACGCAGAGGCCTTGATATGGCCCACACCTTCTGTGCCTGAGTTGTTAACGGGTGAACAGCACCCCGGGGTTGAGAATCCCTTCCGGATCCAATGCCGACTTAATCCCTCGCATGGCAGCAATCTCTGAGGCGCTGCGGGACAGGTGCAAGTGATCGGCCTTCATGTGACCAACCCCGTGTTCAGCCGAGATCGACCCGCCGTGGGCAGCAACGAGTTCCAGTACCGCCGCATCCAAAGTGGTGTCATCGGTGTCAGTTGTGAAGAACACGTGGAAGTTGCCGTCCATTAAGTGCCCAAACAGAACAACATCACGCACACCGGGCTGATCCAGGTAAGTGGTGATCTCCCGATACACGGCATCTAGCTCTGACAAAGGAACGCTGATATCAAGTTTGTGACTCACGCCCACTGATGTGGCCGCCATCGCTTCAGTGATGCGTTCACGCAGCGCCCAGTATTTCGTTCGTTCACTCGAATCCATGGCCAGCGTGACGTGCTCCAAATCCTCCAGCTCACCTGGAGCAATATCACCGTTAACTTCCACAAGGATGTGAAACGGTGTTGGAAACGGAATAACAATTCCGGTAACGCGTGAAACCGCATCAAGGCCCGCGTGATCCATGATCTCTGCTGCAGCGAGCCTGCCGGTGAACCGTGAAGCAATTGACAGAGCCTGCTCAACGGAATCACACCCCGCCACAATTAACTCGGTGCTGCGAGGGCGAATCAATTGCAGTGACACCTCGGTGATCACACCAAGGGTCCCCTCAGATCCACATAGCAACTGCGTCAAGTCATAACCCGTGTTGTTCTTAGCCAACCCGGACATACTGCGAATCACTTCACCCGATGCCAGAACCGCTTCGACACCAAGCACCTGCTTGCGCATCATGCCGTTACCCACCACATGAATACCGCCAGCGTTAGTGGCGACCATGCCCCCGATCGTTGCTGAATCACGCCCTGCAAGATCAACCCCAAATGTCCAGCCGGCAGCATGAGCGTGCACTTGGAGTGCGGCAAGGGTTACTCCCGCGCCAACACTCACCTGGCCGGTAACAGAATCCACCGGACCCATCGAGTTCATTCGAGTCAGCGACAACACAACAGCACCCGAGTTAGTCAAAGGAACTGATCCACCGACCAACCCGGTGTTCCCGCCCTGTGGCACAACCGGAATACCGGCACCCGAACACATGGCCAGCACGGCAGAGACTTCAGCAACCGAACTAGCTCGCACGACAGCCAGTGCATCACCACGGTAACGGCCGGTCCAGTCGACCACGAATGCAGCCATGAGATCAGGTGTGCTTAACACCTGTTCGGCACCAACAATGCCCGCTAACTGGACGACTACTGCATCTGGTTGCACGAACATATTGTCTAGCAAACCCTAATTTAAGCGATTTGTCACCTGAACGGGCAGCATTCCAATGGTGATCGTGTCCCCTCTCACCACGGAACACGCTCTACTGAAACGCGAATCGCCAAATTCGAAACCGCACACCGATGAACCAAGCCCCTTTACGTTCACGACAGAAGTCCCCTCGCGAGTCCACATCAAAGTAAATGGTTCGCCAAGCCGGTCAACAAATTGACACATGTAAATATCTCCTGACTCGACACAACGGGTCATGCGGGTTCCTTCAAGCGCTACCCGCAAGTTGTTCCACACTGCATTTGAAATCGAGGTACGAAGCCGGTGTCCCACTAGGAATTTTGGATTATCACAACGTTCGACTTAACCTTGTCATCCGCTGACGTGAAGTAGACATATAGCTTTTTGGGAGTCTTGCGCGCCCAAATGAACTCCCCGTTGGCATCAATTATTGGGCGTGCGGCGCCTTTGGTGTAAGAGGTCTCGCCGGGGAACCTGAACCAAGGAACGACGACATCTCCCGCCTTAAAGCCGGTTGTTGCACCACCAATCTCGATTCCGGGCTTCCCGGAGATGGTGACACTCTGGCCATTGATTGTGATCGTCCCACTATCGGTGGGTTGCGGTGTAGACGTGGGTACCGGTGCCTCTGGAGAGAACGGAACGCGAACCGGCAATATCCCTATGGACATGGTGCCCCCGATAACCGGTGAACACCTGTTGCCCGTCAAATCGCACACTTGTGTGCCAAGCCCCCTCACATTGACTTCAGATGTTCCCTCTCGAGTCCACATCAAAGTAAATGGTTGGCCAGACCGGTCAACAAATTGGCACGCGTAGACATTGCCCGACTCGTTACAACGGGTCATGCGCGTGCCCTCAAGCGCTGCCCGCAAGTTGTTCCACACCGAATTTGTAATCGAGGTAGATGGATCGAACTGCGCGCCAAGGAGGTCGTAGTAGCCACGGGTGCCCGTCCACAAATACCAGAAGGTCACATCAACTCCGTATTGAATCGACTGAATGTAAGACTGAGCGATGTATGCGGCGCCGGTGGCATCATCAATTCGCCTAACACCTTCACCCAAACCAGCAAGACCGTAATTCAGCTCGGTATCCCAGATCGGTTTCACGGGTGCTCCGCGTAATGCGAGCAAGGCTTTAAATTGCCCAATTTCATTAACGCGTTCTACTGGGCCGGCACTAGCAATCGGGTAACTGTGCACCGTGTAGCCGTCAACCGGCCAACCCAGAGCTGACAACTGTGAGAGGTACTCGCCGTAATTGCTCGCGAACGCATTTGTTGCCCGTGTTGTCGTGCTGGCCGCTAAGACCATGCTGGTGCTACCAACAACGTCTTTTATTCCCTTGGTCAGTTGACCAAGCTGATATTGCGAACCGGTCCAGTAGCTCTCTAAGTTTCCTTCATTCCACACTTCGTAGGCACTGATTCGCGAGCCGAATTCATTTTTGAGTGCCCGAATGAAATTCAGGGCAGAATCATTTGAGCTAGGGGAAATATTCCCCGCGTAACCACCATTAGCCCACTTGGGTGTATCCCCTAATACGTAGAGAACTCGAGCACCAAAACGCTCCGCTTCATTAATGGACGCACGCAATTTTGTGAAATCAATGTTTCCCTGAGTCGGTTCCATTTGAGCCCACGAAACACCCGCATCCCACAGACGAATCCATGAAGCCCCCACACTCGGTGTTCCCCAGTCGACAGGTGCATGGATACCAAACGTGTCACCGCGAACCGCGACGCCACTAGAAGCATCGGGATAGTCAGAAAAAAGCTTCACAGCACCCCCAGCAGAGGGGGCAAGACCGGCATCAGGTGCCAGCCCACCGTCAGAGGAACCCGTGGGGACAGCCGTTATTGATTTCACGGGATTGATACCAGCGCTGGCATACAACAGTTCAACTGCCACCGGAGTATTACCGCAGTCCTTGTTGGCAGAAAGTACTACTTTAAGCACCTCAGGATCGAGAGATAAACCCCACGCTTTGACATTTGATGCAAGTTGAATTATCTGCTGACATTGCGCGACACCCAGGTTAGCTTGCGCTGCTTCAAGTCTGTCATTCGTCAGGATGACACCCACCTGCACCATATATGCAAGGCTCAGCATGCAGCCAAAATCAAGGACATTGCACATAGCTGCGATTGCAGCTTTAGCGTTTATATAAATGTCATCAACTTCTTTTTGAATATCGTTAAATTCACTAATTAGGTTTTTAACTTCCCGACTTTCGATTTTTGAAATGAGAGTCTGCGTAACCTGCAAATTCGTTACGGCCTTAGCTCGGGTCTTAGAAGTGCTTACCTTCGTGTTTGTCGCCCACGCCAACCGCTGCTCCGGTGTCCACGCGAATGCTCCCTGACCCCACGCATCCTTGTAAGGCATGATCGGGGTGAGAATCAAACTCGATGGATTCGTAACCTTCGCGCCAAGTCCCGTGGTCCACACCCCACCACTCATCCGACAACCCTTACCCACCTTCGGCTTCTTCGTTGCCAGGTCAATGATCATGCGCTGACGCAAAACACAACCAAACTTGTCCTTCTTATTCGCAACCGCAGCAGGGATAAAAGATGTTGGACCCTTGTAACCGACATAAATCGGATCCACAAAAGGTAGGTCGTTCACCAACTGCTTGGACCCGATCGTGACCGAAGGCGCGTTAGCCGCATTAGCCACCGACCCGTTCACCATCGGTAAAAGCGAAAGGACGAGAACGGGTGTGAGGACTTTAGCCACGTTTTTGATAATCACCTGAGCATCATTCACTATCGCTACATGAAAGGGAACACTTTTCACTCACAAATTCAGGCCGTTCATTCACCCATTTCACCCCTTGCGACCCGGTTGCGGGGCAGCCAACCCGATTCGGGTTATCCTGACCGACAAGAGTTCATTCCACTTATTAGGGCATTGGGGGTTTTACATGGCTTTCACCGCGATCGCTGGCCATAAGGCCCGCCGAGCCACGGTTGCCCTGCTGGCTATTTCAACCCTGGGCATCTCTAGTGCTGTGATCACACCCGCAACGGCCGTCGAGTTCTCCTACGACAATCCCAATACCCAGGACGCCACCGGTGCATTCGTCATGACAACAGCCCCAGGGATTCTGCCTGCCCTCACCTCTGCCGGAATCACGCTTGAAGCCATTTCCCCCGGAACCCGAACGACATCGGTGACCACAGCGAATACCCGCATTTCACTGCCCGTTGTAGCTAAGACGGGGACCGCGAACGCCACCGCTGGTGGTTTCAAGTTCACCAACACCAAAACCCGCGATTCCATTACTTGCTTTATTCCCACAATTGATACACGCGCACGCGTGATTGACTGCAAACTCAACACTGGTTTCAATGACACCATATTCATGATCGAAACTATTGATTCACGTGAATTTCTCAGTAACGGCTCAATTCGCACCGCTGCCTTCGCCGGAATGACCATCAAAGTGAAATCAGCGATGACCGCCCAGACGCTCAACGACACTCTGGACACCACGGTGTTCAGTAGCAGCGTGGTTTTTGCTACCGGCAACCTAATAGTTACCCGCACGACTTCTTAACGCCCTCGAGCGCGTAAAAAGATATCCACAGGGAAATTTCCCTTGTTTTCACCTGCCTCAACCTGGGTAAACCTTGGACATGAAAACAAAACTCTTCACCGCCACAGCCACCTCACTCATCACATTCGCAGCTCTCACTGGAATCACTGCAATGACCATGGGGAGCA
>CANMNM010000085.1 GCA_947499275.1 Actinomycetota bacterium
CCCTTCCGCAGCCAAGTACCGTGCAAGTTTGCCGGCCAGAGTGGTTTTACCCGCACCTTGTAGACCGGTTAACAGAATTACCGTAGGACCATTTTTGGCGAAAACGAGGGAACGTGTCTCACCACCCAAAATGCCAATGAGTTCCTCGTTGACAATCTTGATTACCTGTTGAGCTGGATTTAGGGCACCGGAGACTTCCGCCGACAGGGCGCGAACTTTGACATCAGCGCAAAAGGCCTGTACCACTGGCAGGGCAACATCGGCTTCAAGTAAGGCTGTACGGATTTCGCGAACAGTCGCGTCAATGTCGGCCTCACTGAGCCGACCCTTACCCCGCAGGCCCTTAAACGTGACCGCAAGTCGATCAGACAACGTTGCGAACAAAATTGACTCCTTCAATTCTCAAGCAAACAATGCCCAAGCAGTAATCTAAAGCGTTTTCGTCACCCTAGGGTAACGGGCGCGCCATCACGCAGAAGCGCGAGTTCACTTTCGAGTGCCTTAACCAGTGACTGGGCGCTGGGCTCGCTCAGTTCTGCACCACCAGCCTCTTTCACGAAAAATACATCAACGGTGTCGACTCCCAGAGTAGATATTTTGGCTCCGACCACTTCGACGCCTTCGCGTGCGATACAACTCGCTATTTTGTACAAAAGGGCAGGCGCGTCGGGTGCCCGCACTTCAAGCACGACTTGGGTCCCCGAAACCCGCTCGATGCTCACCTGGGCCTGGGCAGGCGATGCACCACCAGATCTCGATGCGCGCGGTTGCGTCCGCTTCGCCATTGCAGCCTCGACATCAAATGTTCCTGCAACAGTGCGAACAAGATCTGTGTAAAGGATCTCTTGGGCAGGCGGTTCGCCGAATAACGGGCGCACGTACCATTCTTGAATTGCCCTCTCACCTACCGTTGAAATTTTCGCTGCACGCACAGCAAGTCGATTCATGGCCAAGATCCCGGCGACCTTTGCGACGAGTCCAATCTGATCAGGGGCGCCTACCGTTATCCGAAATCCGTGATCTTCTCGGGTAATTTCTAGGAAGAGTGCATCATGATTGGCTGCCCTCAATTGAGTTTCCGTGACCTCAGCGGGCTCATGTCCGCGAGACTCGCCCGTTAAATGTAATCGAACCCTTCTTGCTAGGTCCCTGAGAAGTCCTTCCCTCCATTGAGATCTCAATGAGGGCCCAGTGGCTCGCGAATCAGACAGACTCAGGGCTAAAAGCAGATCAAGTGTTCCTGTGTCCCCCACCATGGATGCGACATTGCTGATCACTTCTGGGTCATCAAGATCCCGCTTGGTTGCCATATCCGGCAACAACAAGTGGTGGAGTACTAGCCGTTCCAGTATTTCGGTATCGGCCAAATCAAATGCCATACGTGGAGCCATTACCCGCGTCATCTCTGCACCAATTTCGCTATGGTCGCCATCTTGGCATTTCCCGATGTCATGTAAAAACGCAGCCACCAACAGCAGATCTGGTCGCTCAACTGTGCGGACAAAGGATTGTGCTTGAACAACACACTCAATCAAGTGCCGGTCAACTGTGAATTCATGTAGGGCGTTGAATTGAGGAGCGGAGCGGAGAATGCTCCATTCAGGAAACCACTTTTCGATAATTCCATGCAGATCGAGGGCTTCCCAAGTAGTGAGTAGTCCAGTGCCCGATCCAAGCAGCGAGACAAAAGATTCTCGCATCTCGCGGTCCCATGGCGTGCGTATCGCCACTTCGCGTTCGAGTAAATATGGTGATATCGGCTTTTGAGCAACAGCCGACGCCCCGGCAACTCGAAGCAGGAGCCCTGGATCACTCGCAAGATCAGCGTTTCGCGCCAGCGTAATTTCACTTCCGGAGTCGATTACGCCTTGGGCCAGTGGCTCGCGAATTTTTCCAGATGACCCGCGCAATCCAGAAAACAGTTGCCGAATATTGGGTTTATCTCGATCGAGCAAATCATTGATGCGGTACCACGTCAACTCACTCGTATAAGCAACTTTGCGGCTTGCAAGGTAAATCTCCCTCAACAAAGTTTCAGGATCCGCCAACCCCATCTCAAGCGCAACCGTGGATTGGGACTGCATGTGTAAACGATCGCCACTCAATGACAAAGCCATGGCATCACGTACATCAAGGAGAAAATTTTTTGAATCCTCCCACTCGGTTCGCGGAGTGTCAATTAACCAAGTGGAACCTAAATGGCCCAAGATCCCCGCGTCTCGGATACCTCCATAGGACTCTTTGATGTTGGGTTCAAGTAACTGAAAGAGTTCACCGTGAGCCTTCCTACGTTCGGCCACCAAATCTGACAGTTGTGGAAGCACGCTTTTTGCATTTGCGCGCCAGTCGTGAAGAATTGAATTGCGTAGCTCTCGTGCTAATTCCTCATTTCCTGATATCCAGCGAGTGTCAAGTAATCCGGTAAAGGCTTTTACGTCTTCCGCTGCCACTTTCCGCGCAGTAGAAATAGTGCGCACACTGTGATCAAGGTCAACACCGGCATCCCAGATGGGGTACCACAAGGCCTCAGCGACCTCATGCGGAATTACTCCCTCTTCGTGGATGAGGACGAGATCCAAATCACTGCTGGGCCCCAACTCTTGACGTCCGTAACTCCCCACGGCAATCAAGGCGAAGTTCTGTGTCGAGGCCTTGCTACTAATGATTGCTTGATCAAATAGCGTGTTCAACCATGAATCGAAGGCATTACTCAATGCCAAACGGTGCTCTGGGCCACTTTGCCCAGAGCACCGTTTAATGGATTTAGGATTCACGAAGTTTTTTGCCGCGAACTACAGCGCATCGGGACCACGTTCCCCTGTTCGTACCCGGATCACTTCTTCAACTGGAGTTACCCACACTTTGCCATCTCCGATTTTACCGGTGTGGGCTGCCTTAGTAATGACATCAAGTACCTCGTCGAGCCGATCAGAATCAATCAGGACTTCCAGTCGGACCTTGGGTACCAAATCAACCGTGTACTCGGCCCCTCGGTAAACCTCGGTGTGCCCTCCTTGGCGTCCGAACCCCGAGCTTTCAGAGACGGTCATTCCTCGAACTCCAATTGCCTCTAGTGCATTCTTGACGTCTTCGAGTTTGAACGGCTTAATAATCGCTGTAACTAGTTTCATCAGATTTCCTCTCGATCACGACGTACTGAACCTGCACCAACGCCGACGAAATGTCCGCCGCCGCCGGAGTCCCCGAGTTCATAAGCAGACTCAGCGTGCTCCGCAAGGTCTATTCCCGAGAGTTCGTCATCTCGAGATATCCGCATAATACCGGCCGCTTTGAGAATCAGACCGATTAGTAGTGCAACAACAAATGAGTAAGCCATCACGCTGAAAGCACCGATAGCTTGCTTACCCAACTGTTCCACACCACCGCCATAGAACAGGCCATTTACTCCAGCGGGTGCGAGGTCGGTCGCGAGGAATCCGATGAGTAGCGTGCCGAGCAGTCCACCAACTAGATGAACGCCGACCACGTCGAGTGAATCGTCATATCCAAAGCGGTACTTCAGGCTGACTGCGAGCGCGCAGATCACTCCAGCGAGTACACCCACAATAAGAGCACCGACGGGGCTCACGGCCGAGCATGCGGGCGTAATGGCAACCAGCCCTGCCACGATTCCCGAAGCAGCACCAAGGGTTGTCATGTGTCCATCACGCAATTTTTCAACAACTAGCCAACCAATTGCCGCGGCACATGTTGCTGCGAAAGTATTGAGGAAGACCACCGCGGAGGTGTTATTTGCCGCCAGTGCTGAACCTGCATTAAAACCAAACCAACCGAACCAAAGTAACCCGGCGCCGATCATGACCAACGTTAAATTGTGTGGACGCATAGGAGTTCTTGGCCAGCCTGCCCGTTTCCCAATCACGATTGCGAGGGCGAGAGCTGCGGCTCCCGCATTGATGTGAACGGCGGTACCACCGGCAAAGTCAATAACACCCATCTCAAAGATCCAACCACCGCTTGCCCAAACCCAGTGCGCGACGGGGAAGTAGACAAGAATCGCCCAGATTCCGCCAAAGATCAACCAACCATTGAATTTCGTGCGATCTGGGATGGCGCCCGCGATGAGTCCAACTGTCAGGCAAGCGAACATTCCTTGGAATGCAACGAAGGCCATAATGGGTAGGGTCGATTCGGGGTCATCGGCCATTAAGGATTCCAGACCAAAGAATTCGGTTGGATTCCCGATTAAGCCGCCCATTGAGGTTCCGAAAGTCATTGAGTATCCGAAGAGAACCCAGAGAACGCCGACAATGAATAAGGCTCCCATCACCATCATGAGCATGTTCAGCACAGATTTCGAACGAACCATCCCACCATAAAAGAATGCAAGTCCCGGAATCATGAGCAGCACCATGGCGGCGGCGGTCAACATCCAAGCCGTGTCGCCCGTATTTAATGCGGAATCCATAGAAGTCCTCCTATCGAATGCGACTACCACGGCACATTGCCGATCGCATGACCCAAGATTGGCGTGGACTTATTTCCAGAAGTGTTTCAGAAAGTTTCACCCATGTGAATTAAAAAAACTGAATGTGAATTTCGTGTTAATTCAATAGTGCTGTTACAAAGTCTTCAACATCAAATGGCGCCAGATCGTCGGGGCCTTCGCCCAGACCGACCAATTTGACGGGCACTCCCAGCTCACGCTGGACCGACACGACTATTCCACCTTTGGCAGTCCCGTCGAGTTTGGTCAGGACGATTCCCGTTACGTCGACAACCTCGCTAAATATTTTGGCTTGAACGAGTCCGTTTTGTCCGGTCGTGGCATCAAGTACCAGCAGTACCTCGTCTACCGGGGATTGCTTTTCAATCACCCTTTTAACTTTGCCCAGTTCATCCATGAGTCCGGTTTTTGTGTGGAGCCGGCCAGCGGTATCGATCACAACCACATCAACTTGGGCATCTCGCGCAATGGAACATGCCTCAAACGCGACACTTGCGGGATCGCCACCTTCGGGTCCACGAACCACCGCAGCACCAACCCGATCCCCCCATGTCTGGAGCTGCTCTGCGGCAGCTGCCCGAAAAGTATCTGCGGCACCCATGAGCACCGATTTTTCTTGGGAAATGAGTACTCGGGACAGTTTTCCTACTGTCGTCGTTTTGCCCGTGCCATTGACGCCGACCACCAAAATTACAGCGGGGCGATCGGCAACGTTGATGGCCAGACTTCGATCGAAATTCGGTCCCAGCAGGTTCACGAGCTCCTGGTGCAAAGCCTGCCGCATAAAGTCTTCGCTAGAGTCATTTGCTTGTGCTATCCGGACCTTGAGTGCAGCAATTAATTCTGTGGTTGCGGCGATACCCAGATCAGCCCCGAGAAGTGTTGCCTCAACGTCGTCCCATGTTTGCTGATCAAGGCTGCCGCTGGTGAGAAGCCCCAGCAAGCCCTTACTGAAAACACTATTTGATCGGGCCAATCGAGCGCGAAGTTTGTGCAAACGCCCGAGCGCCGGTTCTGGAACTTCAACCTCCCATAGCGCAGGGGGGATTTCATTGATTGTTGTTGTCGGATCAGCCAATACGTCAGGGATCAGAATTGTTTCTACGGTTTTTCGAGCGGTATCACGGGGTACCGAGTCGTCATCTCCGACACCCGGTGCGTAGTCGATTCCTGGCCTTGGTTGTGGAGTAATTGATTTCGTCGATCTGGCTCGGTTTAGAACAAATACCGCACCGATAACACAACCAATAAGGACGATCGAGACGACTATGACTAGAGTTAATGAATCCATTAAGCGGGTTCTGTCTCACGAAGGCGTTGGCCGATAATCTGGGTAACACCGTCACCACGCATGGATACTCCGTAAAGCGCGTCGGCTATTTCCATCGTTCGCTTTTGGTGAGTTATCACGATCAGCTGTGAAGACGAACGTAGCTCTTCAATGATGTCGATCAATCTGCCCAGGTTGACGTCGTCAAGTGCAGCTTCAACTTCGTCGAGAACATAAAACGGTGATGGACGAGCCTTAAATAGGGCAACGAGGAACGCTACCGCTGTGAGAGAGCGCTCCCCACCAGAGAGCAAGGACAGTCGCTTGATTTTTTTGCCCGGTGGACGGGCTTCAACGTCAACACCGGTTGTCAGCATGTTACTTGGATCAGTAAGGATAAGTCGTCCTTCTCCGCCAGGAAACAGGCGTGAAAACACCCCTTCAAATTCCCGTGCAATTTCGGTGTAAGCCTCTGTGAATACCTGCTCAACGCGTGAATCAACTTCCTTGACAATGTCAAGTAGGTCGTCGCGAGTTTTCTTAAGATCTTCCAGCTGCTCCGTGAGGAATTTTTGTCTCTCC
>CANMNM010000086.1 GCA_947499275.1 Actinomycetota bacterium
CGCCTACCGTGTCTAAGATCTGAGATACTTAAGAACTGAGATACTTAAGAACTGAGATCTGCTGCAGTGCTTTCTACCGCACCCAGCAATGCCCGCAGGCTTTTGATTGACTCCTCGAGCTGTGCGGCAGTTTTCGTGTCACCTTTAGCCAATGCTTGCTCGAGTTGACGCTCGTATTTTGATAAGCCTCCGGCAAATGCATTAGCCGTGTCTTCTGCACGGGCCAACGCTTCAGGATTTGAGGCAGTCCATTTCGTCTCTTCTACGGCGCGGAACGCGTCTTCTACCTTTTTCACGCGGGAATCCAGTCTCGCCCGATCCTTTTTGGGAAGCTCGCCAATTTTTTCCCAAGCAATCTGCAGATCGCGCAATTGGGATTTTTGATTCTTCAGGTTTTTAAGATCAACGGGCAGAAGTGCCTCAATCTTGACGGCAAGCTCCTCTTTGAGCGCCACATTCGGGACCAATTTCTCTTCCTCGGCAGCCTCTCCCGCCTTGAGCTTCTCGTAGAACTCGTCTTGAGCGGCTTTGAATCGCTTCCACAGTTTGTCTTCGTCAGCACGACTCCCGCGCGGAGCCCTCTTCCAATCCTCCATGAGATCCTTGAATTTTTTGATCCCAGCCTTTGCATCAGTGGTGCCGGCTGCTGCTTGAGCTCGGGTTATCAGATCACGTTTGGCGCTCATGGCGTCCTTGCGCACGGCGTCAAGCTCATGGAAATGAGTTCGACGTCTTTTGTCGAATGACGTGCGAGCGTTGCTCAGTCGTTTCCAAAGTTCCTGCTCGGATGAGCGATCAACTCTTGGCAGGGTCTTCCACTCTTCTACGATTGCGGTGTAGCGCTCTGTTGTCGTCTTCCAAGAACCCGAATCAGACATCTTCTCGGCTTCCTCGACGAGGGCGAGTCGAGCCGCGTGGGCACTTTCTTTCTGGGCGGCTTTACGTGCCCTTTCACCAGTTCTTTTTTCCTCAATCAATACGTCAACTTGGTCACAGCGAGCTTCAAGTGTTGCTATATCGCCAACAAATGATCGTTTGGCTAACGTCTCGCGTACCCTTTTGACCACTTGGGCAGCCGCATCAGCTGAGGTTTTGCCTTCGGCAACACGGGTAGAAATCACGTCAATTTCGACAACCAAATCGTCATATTTGCGGGCATAAAAGGTGAGTCCCTCTTGAGGGGTTCCGGCCGCGTACTGGCCAACAACCACTTCACCCTCGGGTGCGTTGAGAAAAACCGTGCCATCATCGCTGACGCGTCCCCACTGTGACGCCTGTGAGATCGCTGGACGTACAGGTTGTTTGAGAGATCCTGGAGTCGGGATCATGGGGGTGGGAGCTGCACTCGTAGAGACTGTAGAAGATGGTGTTTCGGTCATGGCGGGCCTCTCGCGGGAACCTGGTCGGTCGGCTACAAAGGTTGCAGCACTGTGGATGCGTGTGAATCGGACGTAAGACTACTTTCTTACATTTTGTCGCTTTTACTGCGGGTTTGCCAACAATGTTAGGAAACTGTTGCCTTATTGATAAACACGGGTTGGGCCGGAGCCCCATCGGTGAGACCCCCCGTGACGCCGACCGAGGCTACTTCTTGCACGATTTCTAGGCCACTGGTCACCTTGCCCCAAATTGAGTAGCCGCCGGGCAGAGTGGTGTCCGCATAGACGATGAAGAACTGGGAGCCACCGGTTCCAGGCCCAGCGTTTGCCATGGCGATCGTTCCGGCAGGGTAATTGGCCACACCATCGGCAGGCAAATTCTCATCGGGTACCGAGTAACCGGGGCCACCGGTACCATCGGCGGCTGGGTCCCCGCATTGCAACACATAGATGCCCTCGGTGGTAAGTCGGTGACAAGACGTGTTGTTGTAGAAGCCACTTTCTGCAAGAAATGCCTCTGATTCAACGGTTTTTTGGGCATTAGCGTCGAGAGCAATCACGATCTGCCCACAATTTGTGTCGAGGGTCAGGGTGGTGGGTGTGCTCTCAAGCGGCACGGGGCCATCGGGGTAGGTGATGTCATTGGCGCGGGGTGTCCCAGGGGGTACGCAATCCAGGGCGACCGCTTCAGTTGCGAGCAGGGCCGGATCCGTTTTGGTTGCATTGAAAACCGCAAATCCAACTCCGGCAACAACGAGGGCAATGACAACGACGATCGCGGTTATCCGCTGATTCCGTTTAGCATGTTTGGCTCGTTCAGATCGCTTGGCCTGCTGGCGCTCGTATTTGGCACGCGCTAGATCGCGCTCACGCTTTTGTGTTGACATCCTTTGGCTCTCCATGGGCTCGTTAGCTTTGTGGTGATAGATGGGTAAGGATACTCATGGATAGGCTGGCACCCTTATGTTGATCAAAGGTTTCCCGGCGGGCTCGTGGGCCACGAATGCTTATGTCGTCGCCGCAGGTCCGGGTGAGCCGGCGATCATCATCGATCCGGGTCAGGACTCCATCGAAGGAATCAAGGAAATTGTGAGGGAAAACCGCCTCAAACCGGCGGCAGTGATCTTGACCCATGGTCATATCGACCACGTGTGGAGTGTCGCGCCGGTGAGCGCAGATTTCGGCATCCCCGCATTAATTCATGTTGACGACCGGTATCGCCTCACGGATCCGGCAGGAAGTAGCTTCGGGGTCGCACGGGAACAATTACTAGCCATGACCAAAGGTGAGCTAGAGCTAACCGAACCCAACGACATTGAAATAATCGAGCACAACAAGTCGCTTAACATCGCGGGATTGGAATGGGAGTTCCTTCATGCCCCCGGACACACAGAAGGCTCCATGGTGATCAGCACCCAGGATGGTGGTGGATCCGTTGTTTTCAGTGGGGATGTCCTTTTTGCCGGATCAATCGGCCGAACGGACCTACCGGGAGGGAGTTTGGCTGCTATGACTCATTCACTGGAAAATGTTATTTTGCCAATGCCCGATCACACCCATGTCTACCCCGGCCATGGTCCGAATACAACAATCGGCGTCGAGCGAGCGACAAATCCATTCCTTTCGACCGGAAAAGGTTTGTAACCCGTGGCAACCATTAACGCACCCAAAGGTGTGCCCGATTACGTCCCGCCCCGGAGTCGAGATTTCCTGCACGTGCAGGAACAGCTCAGTTCTTCGGCTCGCACAGGTGGTTATGAGTACATTGAATTACCTGTTTTTGAATCGACAGAACTTTTTGAGCGAGGCGTGGGGACAAGTACCGATGTAGTTCAGAAAGAGATGTACACCTTCACTGACCGCGGTGATCGCTCAATCACACTTCGGCCAGAAGGCACTGCGGGTGTCATGCGGGCTGTTATCGAAAATCGATTAGATAAAGGCGCCCTGCCGGTCAAGCTCTGGTACCGAGGTCCGTTTTTTCGGGCCGAGCGACCTCAGCACGGTCGCTACCGGCAATTGCAACAAGTCGGGGTTGAGGCGATCGGTTCAGTTGATCCGATCATTGATGCCGAAGTGATCGCTCTTGCAGACCAGGCTTATCGCTCGCTGGGGCTGAAAAATTATCATCTTGATCTGACTTCATTGGGCTGTTCACAGTGTCGACCGGCTTATCGGATCAAACTACAAGAGTTTCTTGGTACCTGCGATCTTGATCAAGAAACCAGGGACAGGGCAGATGTCAATCCATTGCGTGTTCTCGATGATAAGCGCGAAGTCGTGTCATCTCAATTGATTGACGCCCCGCTGATGATTGATTCGCTGTGTGATCAATGCCAAGAGCATTACGATCATGTGCGCGAATTCCTGCGCATCTTTGGCGTACAGTGGAATGAGGCGCCACGAATGGTACGCGGGCTGGACTACTACACGCGGACAACATTTGAATTTGTTCATCCGGGACTTGGCGCGCAGTCCGGGATTGGGGGAGGTGGCCGCTACGACGGCCTCATGGCTGAACTCGGCGGTAGTGAACTCTCCGGGATTGGATTCGGGCTTGGTGTAGACCGAACGCTTCTCGCATGCGAAGCCGAAGGGTTGACTCCGTTCAGTTCGCGGATCCTTGATGTTTTCGTTGTTCCCGTTGGGGATCAAAGTCGTGGACCAGCCGTGTCATTGCTCAATGCGTTGAGAGCTGCTGGTATCGCAACTGATGTGTGTGTAGACAATCGGAGCATCAAAAGTGCAATGAAAGCAGCCAACGGCACGAATGCACCTTTAGTTGTAATTCTTGGACCCGACGAGTTGTCTTCATCCAGCGTTATCGTCAAAAATATGTCCAGCGGCGAACAGCACTCACTTTCTGGTGATCACGGAACCCTGATTCCGGCAATGCACGAAACTTTACGCAAGATACAAGCAGAAACTAGGAAAGAGGACCAATCGTGATTCGCACGGCTCAAGCAGGTGCTTTAACTAGCGCAGATATCGGACGCGAAGTGACGTTGGCAGGATGGATCGCCAGCCGTCGTGACCACGGTGGGGTCGCTTTTCTTGACCTTCGCGACTCAACGGGGGTTGCCCAGGTCGTAGTACGCGACACCTCTATGGCGCACGAATTGCGTGATGAATATTGCATCGCTGTCACGGGTGTCATTGAAAAAAGACCAGAAGGTAACGCTAACCCAGATCTGGCTTCCGGTGATATCGAATTAATCACCACTAATCTCGAGGTTCTCTCCAAGTCCGCCCCTCTTCCTTTCCCGATAGATGACCGCACAACTGTGAATGACGAAGTTCGTTTGCGTCACCGTTACCTCGACCTGCGCCGTAAAAGTGCCGGAGATATTTTGCGCATGCGGTCCAAGGTGAGCCATATCGCTCGTAGTGTTTTGATAGACGATGACTTCATTGAAATTGAAACGCCAACACTTACTCGTTCAACGCCCGAGGGTGCACGTGATTTCTTGGTTCCTGTCCGGCTGCAACCAGGTAATTGGTACGCACTGCCTCAATCACCGCAGTTATTCAAGCAGTTGCTCATGGTTGCCGGCATGGAAAAATACTTCCAAATCGCCCGCTGCTATCGAGATGAAGATTTTCGGGCTGATCGTCAACCGGAATTCACCCAACTTGACATCGAGATGAGTTTCGTTGATCAAGATGACGTTATGGCTGTTGGAGAGCGAGTCATTCGCTCTGTGTGGCAAGGGATTTTGAATTACACAATCGGTGAAATTCCACAAATGACGTATCACGAATCCATGCGTAGATTTGGAAGCGACAAGCCAGACCTTCGTTTTGATCTTGAACTTGTTGATCTCACTTCGTATTTTGAACAGACACCATTTCGGGTCTTCCAAGCCGAATACGTCGGTGCAGTCATCATGCCCGGTGGCGCAGATCAACCTCGCCGAGGCTTTGATGCATGGCAGGAGTGGGCTAAACAACGCGGCGCAAAGGGACTGGCTTATGTAACGGTGAATGAAGATGGCCTAGGTGGGCCGGTAGCCAAGAACCTCAGCGATCAAGAGCGCGAGGGTCTGGTCGCTGCCAGCGGAGCACAGATTGGGGATTGCATCTTTTTTGCAGCCGGTCGGGCAAGCGATGCACGTGCGTTACTGGGTGCAGTACGCAACGAAGTCGCTGAGCGTCTCGATCTCATCGATAAAAGTGTGTGGAGTTTTGTTTGGATCGTCGACGCTCCAATGTTCGAGGAAGTCCAAGACGATGCCGGCAACTGGACTTGGACAGCCGTGCACCATCCGTTCACTTCACCAAATGGCGAGTGGCTCAATAAGTTCACTAAATCACCCGGTGAAGCACTCGCTTGGGCGTATGACTTGGTGTGTAACGGGAATGAAATCGGTGGAGGGTCAATTCGAATCCACCAGGGTGACATCCAAAACCAAGTATTTCGAATTCTTGGACTTGACGAAATCGAAGCCAACGAAAAATTTGGCTTCCTTCTCGAGGCATTTGCTTTCGGCCCTCCACCTCACGGCGGAATTGCATTTGGATGGGATCGAATCTGTATGTTGCTTGCCGGTGCCAATTCATTACGAGATGTGATCGCGTTCCCGAAAACGGGCGGCGGGCAGGACCCATTGACGGGGGCGCCAACCCAAATCACGGTTGCCCAGCGCAGGGAAGCAGGCATCGATGCGAAGCCGAAAAAGAATGAGCAAGAGGAAAACGCGCAAGGACAAGGCTAATCTTGCATTTCAACGCCTTATTGTTGAGACGTGAGTTTATTTGAGCAAAGTTCGGTCGGGCCGCTGGCAGTTCGAATGCGGCCACGGAGCTTTGAAGATTTAGTTGGCCAAGAACGGGCGCTCACATTGGGAAGCCCACTCCAGCTACTACTCACCGGCTCAGGATCCGTATCAATCATTCTGTGGGGACCACCGGGAACAGGGAAAACGACGATCGCGACGT
>CANMNM010000087.1 GCA_947499275.1 Actinomycetota bacterium
TCAATCATCATTAACAACAACGGCGGCATGACATTTGACGATGGACTTGGTGATTTCCGCTCCTACACCGGCGTGAACCTGAACACCACATTGCGACCCCTTGTATTGCCATTGTTTACCGACCTTGATACCCGTTCCAGCAGTGCTGTGACCTACGGACCCATCACGGTAAGCGGCCAATCTGCTTACTGCATCAATTGGGTCAATGTGGGTGAGTATCCAAGTAGCGCGGCGCGTCATTCATTTCAGTTAATTCTGGTTGATCAGGGTTCGGGAAATATCGATCTCGAATTTAACTACGGCAATGTCTCGGTGCCTGCGTCATCAAGTAATCCAACTTTTGTCATCGGTTACGCGGATCCCAATGACCGTGGTAATTCGCTGGTGCGGGTTCGCAACACTGATTCACCAGCTCCGTATGCCAACGGTGGGTCAAATGCACTGGTGAGCAACAGATTCCCCGAGTCGGGCGCTCAAGCTGGCCGGTACACCTATCAAATTCGACCGACCGTGCCGCTTCCAACACCGCCCACTCCGCCAGTGGATCCCACTCCTGGGGCTGCGAACTGCACGCCCAGTGCTCAAACTCCTGCCACCTGGGGATTGGATCGAATTGATCAACGGTCGCTGCCGTTAAACAACTCCTACACCTGTCCCGATGACGGTGCCGGTGTTCGCGCATACGTTGTTGATACCGGCATCTATGCCAATAGTGATTTTTCGTCTCGGTTGATTTCCGGTATTTCCTATGTTCCGGGTAGTGCAAGCACCGTTGACTGCAATGGTCACGGTACCCACGTTGCTGGCACGATCGGTGGCACCAAGTACGGGGTAGCCAAAAATGTCACCCTGGTGCCCGTTCGCGTGCTGGACTGTTCAGGTTCGGGTTACACGAGCTCAATTGTCAGCGGGCTGAATTGGATCGGAAGTCAGTACGACAATGTCGGTGACACACTTTATGGTCAACCTGCAGTCGTAAACATGTCCCTCGGTGGTGGCGCTAGTAAGTCCTTCGATGACGCTGTTGCAGCGCTGGTGGCCTTAGGTGTCACGGTCGTTGTTGCCGCTGGCAATGACAACGCGGACGCATCGAATTACAGCCCTGCCCGGGAACCCACCGCCATCACCGTCGGTGCCACTACGAGCACCGACGCCCGTTCATCTTTCTCTAACTTCGGGACCCTGATTGATATTTTCGCTCCAGGCAGTTCCATCCTTTCCACCTCGAATACAAGTGCCACCTCGACGGCGACCCTCAGTGGTACCTCGATGGCTGCCCCGCACGTTGCCGGAGCGGTGGCAACCTACCTTGGAATTCCGGGTAACGGGTCGGCGACACCGGCTCAGGTGGACGCCGCACTGACCCTTGCAGCCACATCCAATGCCGTGGGCAATCCTGGAGCTGGTTCGCAAAATACTTTGCTTTATGCACGTTCTTACAGTGCTGCGCCGGTGATTAACTCACTCTCGCCGGTCAGTGGTACCACCAGCGGTGGAACCACGGTCACACTTACCGGATCTAATTTCACCGGAACAACGGGTGTGACAGTCCGAAGCGTCGCAGCGACCAGCGTCACCGTTGTGTCAGATTCACAACTGACCTTCGTGACTCCGGCAGGTGCTTCGGGTACCGCCGCGATTGCGGTGACCAATTCATCTGGGACCACGACATTTAGCAGTGGATTCACCTATACAACTGGGCTTTGCATACCTGTCGTTACTTCGCTCTCCACTTCGATTGGTGCCGCTGATGGTTCCACGGCGGTGACGATTACCGGTACCGGGTTTACGGGAGCTACCACGGTCACTTTCGGCGGTCGACCAGCAACCTTCACAATTGTCAGCGACACCTCGATCACTACAACAGCACCGGTCAGTCCGGTCTCTGACGTCAATGTCGTTGTGAGCAGTTCCTGTGGGACCAGCACCAACGTTGTTCCATTCACGTTCGTCTCCCAGCCCAGCATTACTTCGCTCAGCAGCGAAGGTGGCCCAATCGCGGGTGGGCAAACTCTCAACGTCTTGGGTGCGAATTTCACCACAGGTTCCACGGTGAGATTTGGTTCTAACTCAGCCACGTCGGTTACCTATATCGGCTCAACACAATTGCGCGTTACCGTCCCAGCCAGATCCGCGGGCACGGTTGACGTAGTGGTAGTTACTCCCGGTGGCACCGCAACCGCAACCAGCGCATACACCTATTACCCGGCACCAACCGTGAGTTCACTATCAATCACGACCGGCTCCGGTTCAGGCGGGACAGGGACATCCATTACAGGCACGAATCTTGATTCCACCCAGTCCATAACATTTGGTGGCACACCGGCCACGTACTTCATTATTGGGGGCACGGAGCTCTATGCATTCACTCCGGCCAGTGCCGCCGGTACCGTCGACGTAGTTGTGACAACCCTTGCCGGTTCTGCAACCTTGGCGAACGCGTTTACCTTTACTGCCGCACCCTCAAGCGGTGGTGGCGGTGGGGGTGGCGGTTCAAGCGGCGGTGGCGGTTCCAGCGCCGGTGGCGGTGAACTCGCGGTGACCGAGCAACCGGTGACGACCAATCAAGTCTCCCGACCAGGTGAGTTCAAGGCTGTTGATGCCAAAGGTGCCCCATTGGCACTTCGTAAGGCAGAACTGACCGGCACCGGTTTCAGTATCGCGGGAGCGGACTGGGAATTGAGTGGCGCAGGACCACTGAGCTCTAATAGCCAAAGTGTTGCGCCGGGTCAGAGATTCACCATCTCTGGATCTGGTTTGCAGCCCTCGACCACGACAGGGATTTACATTCTGTCCACACCAACTTGGGTTGGAGCAGGGTCCGTTGGGTCCAACGGAAGTTTCACGTCCAGTTTCGTGGTGCCGAATTTGTCCGCGGGTACTCATACATTACAAATCAATATGGTCAGGCAGGGAGCGTTACCGGTCAGTATTGCTGTTGGGTTGAATCTTGATGGCACAGGTGCTGCAGCCGGTAAATCACCGGTCACAGCCACGGGCGCCCAAAGCAGTAGTGGTGCGCAGTCCGAGTTTGCGGACCTGGCCTACTTCGCCGCGGGAAGTGCATCCCTTTCAGCGACGGCTAAAAAGAAACTGACCACCTTCGCATCGAAAGCGAAATCAGCCGGATCGGCAGTAACGGTGAGAGTGTTCACCAGTACTGGAAAATACAAGGTCTCCCCAGCCTTGGCAAAGCAACGCTCAGCAGCGATCACCAAGTTCTTGGCTGCGCAACGGGTCACCGCTTCAACTGGCGTCTCGGTTGGCAACACACTCGTCCAGTCCAGAGCCGCGCTGATCTATGCGGCTCCACGAAGTATGAGTGTCGCTGCAGCCTCGAAGGCCGCAACTATTGACTCACTGATCGTTCAATACAAAGCTCAAGTGAAACCGACCAGCAAAGCCCCAATGACCGGAGTTGATCGGGTCACTTCGGTGAAGAAAACGGATCTCACTTTAGGGCAGTACTTGGGCTTCCGGATGTACCAAGTGAATTTTGCCACCCCGGTATCACTCGAAGTTGCTCGGCGAGTTGCCGGCGAGATATCAAAGTCGGTGAAAGTCGATTTTGCCGAAGTTAACGGCATGGTGACCATTAATTAGCCAGATCCGAATGCAGACCCCCACTGAACGGTCTTAGGCAGTCCAACGGCGGGGTTCCCTCGCCAAAACCTGTTTTGTGTGTTCCTATTAGCCAATGGAATCAAAGGGGTCACCTGTCGGGCGACGAGTGATTCTTGGCATGGTGGGGCTGGGCGCTCTCGGTGTCGTATTCGGTCGGCAATTGAATTCGGCTGTCAGTGACACGGTAGCTTCAACGCTACCTGAACTCGGGGCGATTATTCCGGCCGCCGGCGGATTCCGAATTTATACGGTAACCAATGGCTACCCAGAAATGTCACAGGCGGACTACCGCTTAACCGTGGGTGGCGCCGTCAGTTCACCACTTAATCTAAGTTTTGCTGACCTCGAATCACTCCCCCAGACTTCAATGACAAAGGACTTCCAATGCGTTACGGGCTGGCGCGTTGACAACGTGCCCTGGTCGGGAGTTCTCATGAGTGACCTGCTTGCGGTCGCGGGCGCTCCGCCTACTGCAATCGCGCTGACCATCGACTCATTTGATGGTGCGTACACCGAATCACTCACCATGGAGCAGGCAATTCGCCCCGACGTTTTAATTGCCACCTCGATGTACGGCAAACCCGTAACTCGCGAGCACGGTGGACCCGTCCGGCTACTCGTTGCTCCCATGTACGGCTACAAATCACTCAAATGGTTGTCCAACATTGATGTCGTTGACTCGGTTATTCCTGGCTACTGGGAGCAGCGCGGCTATGACATTGACGCCTGGGTCGGCCAATCAAATGGACGCAGTGACGAGCCGGTCACGTGAAACGTTTTACCCCGATTGAGCGCTTCGCGCACCGATCCATAACGGTCCTAATGCTCATCCTGATTGCCACGGCTGCCGCCCTCTACATCCCCGATATCAGTGTTCTCATTGGCAACCGTGGAATAGTCAAGACAATTCACTCAGTTAGTGGTTTCTTACTGCCCATCCCACTCATCATCGCTATTGCATTCCCCGTATTTCGCATGAACATGCGCGAACTCAACCGATTCCACCCACATGATTTCGCTTGGCTCAAACGTGCCGATAGCGCGTCCATCGCACCTGAAATGAGTAACCCGGAACCTGTTTACGGAAAATTTAACGCCGGACAAAAACTCAATGCTGCATTCAGTTTTGGGGCAATTTTGATTATGTTCGCAACCGGAATGGTCATGTTCTTTAGTTCACTTTTCACCGACGATATTCGCACCGGGGCAACATTTGTTCATGACTGGCTTACCCTGGTAATAGTCATAGTCCTCACCGGACATATTTATATGGCAATGAAAGACACCCAAGCCCGGATGGGAATGCGAACGGGCGAAGTCACCCGAGGTTGGGCGCAGAAACACCATCCGCAGTGGGCGGCGGTCAACTCCGGATCAGGTGCGCCCGAGCCAGAAGTCCATCCAGTTGATAAAGATCAAACTTAAGATCACCAAGAATGTCGCACCGGTAAATACCCAGCGCAATGAGCTGAAGATATCTGATACAAATCCTGGGGTTCCACTTCGAGTGAACCTGCCTGCTTTCGCATTTTCGCCCGTAGTCATCCAGAAAATCAAAATCGTGCCAACCCACGCGACCATGCACCATGGACACAGTGCGTCAATTACGTACAAACTCTGGAAGATCAACCAACAAGCGAACGCCATGCCACCAAGGGCGCCCAGATTAAGCCCCAACCACACCCAGCCCGGTAGAACTACACGCGAGATCAAGAGAACGGCGAGCGTAATGACCACCGAAAAGGAAATCAACCCGATGATCGGGTTGGGAAAACCAAATACCGATGCCTGTTCGGTGATGATGACTGAACCACACGAAAGTACCGGGTTGATATTGCAACTAGGGATGTAACTGGGGTCGGACAGGATCGCAATCTTGTCCTGGGTCAAAGTGAAGGCGGCAATAAGCCCGATGACCCCCGAGAACAGTAGGAGCCACGGCGTTGACCTGTATTGCGTTGATTTCATCTACTTCACATCCCACCATAGAGTTGCCACTGATCGAGGTTTGGCGTCTTTTGCGGACAATAGTGCAGCAGCTAGCTCTGCATCACGATCCTCGGTGAGACACAACCGAATTCGCGCCTGACGGATTCGCTCGGCTTCCGGAAGATCAACCCGAGCTCCCCAAGTTTCGTCTTCCCAAATGTCAAGAACCGCTCCGAAGCCTAGTGATAAACAAATGTCTTGCAATTGGTATGGAGTTGGTTGGGCGGGTCGATCCAAGTCCCAGAACTTTTTCCACAGCGCATTCATATTGCTCATGGGGTGGGTCATGGGAATTTCCATAACCACTCGTTTGCGTGCATGGTCGTTCAAGGCTTGAAGGAAAGGGACAATTTCTGACACGTTGTAGGCAACGTGGTGGCACACGACTACATCAGCTTCAGGAACCATGTGCGCGACTTCAGGCCAGTCCCCCAGGTACGTGTGGGCAATTGCCCCACGAGTCTCGGCCGCTTTAAGGAATTCATCGAGCATTTCTTGCTGGTGGTCGACCGCCGTCAAAGTGCCCGCCGGAGGGGTGATCGCCATTGAGGCTCGGCCACCACCGGATCCAATGTCGAGAACGCTGCCACCAGGCTCGAGCGCCTCCCGTGCGCGTTGATGTGAGGGTGAATCGGGGATTTCTGCGGCAACGGTGAACATGGCAACGCAGTGCCTCCAAGGAACGTCAGGTGCTT
>CANMNM010000088.1 GCA_947499275.1 Actinomycetota bacterium
CAAGATTGTCAACGAGGAACTCATTGGCATTTTGGGTGGTGAGACACGTTCCCTCGTTTTCGCCAAAAATGGTCCTACGGTAATTCTGTTAACCGGTCTACAAGGTGCGGGTAAAACCACTCTGGCGGGCAAACTTGCACGGTACTTGGCTGCGGAAGGGCACACCCCGTTGCTGGTCGCCGCTGACCTGCAACGTCCTAATGCCGTTGATCAGCTTCGCGTGGTTGGTGAGCGTGCTGGAGTTCCAACATTTGCACCGGAACCAGGAAACGGGGTGGGTGACCCGGTCGCGGTAGCTCGAGCTGGTAAACAATTTGCTATCGACAAGGTGCATGACGTCGTGATTGTTGACTCTGCCGGACGTTTAGCAATTGACAGCGAGCTCATGGCTGAACTGGCCAGTGTCCGTGATGCTGTGCAACCAGAAAACGTTCTATTCGTCGTTGACGCGATGATCGGCCAAGACGCGGTAAACACGGCCCTCGAGTTTGATCGGCAGGTGGGATTCGACGGTGTCGTTCTCACCAAGTTGGACGGTGACGCCCGTGGTGGTGCCGCGCTTTCTATCGTTTCCGTCGTTGGAAGACCGATTATGTTCGGATCCACCGGGGAGAAACTGGAGGACTTTGAAGTTTTCCACCCGGATCGCATGGCCTCCCGTATTTTGGACATGGGCGACCTCATGTCCCTCATCGAATCGGCCGAGCGGGCATTTGACGCGGAAAGCGCTGAGCGCCTATCCCAAAAAGTGGCTGACGGTGAAGATTTCACTCTCGATGACTTCTTAGAGCAAATGCAGGCTGTCAAGAAAATGGGCTCGATTGGCAAACTCATGGGCATGCTCCCCGGGATGGGGGAGATGAAAGCCCAACTGGACCAGGTGGACGAGCGCGAACTGGATCGGGTCGCGGCCATCATTCAATCAATGACCCCGGCCGAACGAAATGATCCCAAAATCCTCAATGGGTCGCGGCGGGCAAGAATCGCGGCAGGCTCAGGCTCCAAGGTGTCCGATGTAAACGGACTTATCGAGCGGTTTGCTCAAGCCCAAAAAATGATGAAGCAGATGGGCAAGGGGGGAATGCCAGGAATGCCGGGCATGCCAGGAATGCCGGGCATGGGAATGGGTGGCGGTAAAAAGTCCAAGGGGAAGCAGCCCAAGAGTCAAAAACCAGCCAAGGGGGCAAAGGGCCGAAGCGGGAATCCAGCCAAACGTGCAGGGCTGGGCGGTGCCATTTCGGATCCATCGTCCCCACCCGATTTAGGTTCACTTCCACCGGAACTCAAAAAACTGCTCCAATAGCCCCGGGTGGGGGAATCCAAGAATTCTGGGTCGGGTAGCATTACGTCGCTATTGAACGAGACCGGTCCCTCTCAACCGGGCACGAACAAGTCCGCACGATTCGAAATCAGTACATGTCCCCACGTGTAGTGCATTCGCTTCACCCATTATTAGAGGAGAAATGCCCACCGTGGCCGTTAAAATTAAGCTTAAAAGAGTTGGAAAGATTCACGCCCCCCAGTACCGGATTGTGGTTGCTGACGCTCGCACCGCGCGTAATGGCAGGGCGATTGAAGAGATCGGTATTTACCAGCCAGTATCTAACCCCAGCATCATGCAGGTGAAGTCAGACCGTGCGCAGTATTGGCTCGGCGTCGGCGCTCAACCCACCGCTGCTGTAGAAGCAATCTTCAAAGTGACCGGCGACTGGCAGAAGTTCAAGGGTCTCCCCGGCGCTGAAGGCACACTTCAGGTAGCACCTCCCAAGCCCAGCAAGACTTTGGCCTTTGAAGCAGCAGTTACTGAGGCTGCCAATGCTCCCAAGACCACAAAGCCTAAGAAGCTTGAAGTAAAAGAGCCAGAAGCTAAAGAAGGCATCGTTAAAGAAGTTGAAGGCGTGATCAGCGAAGCTGTCGACGCCGTGGTTGACGTTGTTGAAGTCGTAGCCGAAAAGGTTGAGGAAGCAGTGGAAGCGGTAGCCCATGCTGCCGAGCACGTTGCGGAATCAATCGAAGAAAAAGTTGAAGAGTTGATCCATCATGACTCTCCCAAGGATGAAGCAGCCAAGGAAGAAACTTCCTGATGCTCGAAGATGCCTTAGCCCATCTGGTTCGTGGGATCGTTGACAATCCCGACGACGTCAGCGTGACTTCTCGCGCTGATCGTCGCGGGAAGTCGGGCCAAGCACTTGACGTTCGGGTGAATCCGGCCGATATGGGACGCGTGATTGGCCGATCGGGTCGCACCGCAACCGCACTTCGCACGGTCGTTTCGGCGATTAACGAGGGTCGCGGAGTAAGGATCGACTTCCTCGACGCAGCTGAGCGCTAGCCCACGTGCAGGTCACGGTTGGCCGAATTGGCAAACCGCATGGAATTCGCGGTGAAGTTACCATCGAAGTTCGTACAGACGAACCAGAACTCAGGTTCGCCCCCGGCACAACGCTGAAGCGCGAAAGTGGTTCGGATCTCATCGTTTCTGATTTTCACTGGCACAGTGGTCGGGTGTTGCTCAAGTTTCTAGGCGTTGATTCCCGCAGTGCCGCGGAGGAACTGCGTAACAGCATCCTGACCGTTGAGCGCACCGAAGACGAAGTGCCATCTGAAAATGACGAGTATTACGACTCGAATTTGATCGGCTGTCAGGTGCAGAACCTCGCTGGAGAAAACATCGGTCGTGTAATAGATGTCCTTCACTTACCAAGCCAAGAGGTGCTCGTGGTGAGCTCTGGTGGTGAGGCTGGTTCGGAGTATTTAATTCCATTTGTGGAGAGCATCGTCCCAACCGTTGACGTGGTCTCGAAAATCATCACGGTTGATCCACCGGATGGATTACTCACCGAGGACATAGCCAGTGAAGATTGATGTTATTTCACTCTTTCCTTCCTACTTGGACCCTTTAAACCTGTCTCTATTGGGAAAAGCTCAAGAACAAGGAATTGTCGAGATTGTGATTCACGATTTACGTGATTGGGCAACAGATCAACACCGAACCGTGGATGACACTCCCTATGGTGGTGGACCCGGGATGGTGATGTCCCCTGTTGTGTGGGGTGAAGCCCTAGATTCAATTCGGAATCAGGCGATGGTTGATCCGGTACTGATAATTCCTACTCCATCGGGTCAGCCATTTGATCAGGTTCTCGCTTCTAGTTTGGCAGGCGAAGAGCATTTGGTTTTTGCTTGCGGTCGCTATGAGGGGATTGATTCGCGGGTGGGAATGCACTATTCACAAGATCAACGATGGAGCTCGGTGCGAGAGGTCAGCATTGGTGACTACGTGCTTGCTGGGGGGGAGGTGGCCTCAATGGTCATGATCGAAGCCATCACTCGCTTAATCCCAGGCATTCTGGGCAACCCGGAGAGCGTGATCGACGATTCATTCTCACGGCTTGATTCCCTCGTTGAAGGCCCGGTATTCACCAAGCCACCCACCTGGCGTGGCCTTGAAGTTCCTGAGGTGTTGCGAAGTGGGAATCACGGCCTTGTTGCACAGTGGCGCAAAGATCAAGCGCAGGCGCGCACCGAAACCTTTCGACCCGATCTACTATCAGATTTACCCGAGCCCCCGCACTAAGTCCATGGGGCCAAACAGGTTCAGCGGTCATATGGCACACTTTGACCGCTAGACGTACCGGTTATCTGCCATAGGGGATCCGATTAGTCAGCATCTTGTCAATAATTTACACCGCACATGACCTATGGCGTGGGCAGGAAGAAGTACGCATGAAGACTCTCGATGCAGTAGATGCAAGTTCATTCCGCGACGATATCCCGGCTTTTCGCGCCGGTGACAATCTCAAGGTGTACGTAAAGGTTGTTGAAGGAAACAAGACTCGTGTCCAGATGTTCCAAGGTGTGGTAATCGGTCGTCATGGTTCAGGGCTCGGTGAGACATTCACCGTACGTAAGGTGTCCTACGGTGTTGGAGTGGAACGTAAGTTCCCCGTGCACACCCCCATTATTGAAAAGATTGAAGTTGCCAGTCGCGGTGATGTTCGCCGGGCGAAGTTGTACTACCTCCGCGGTTTGAAGGGCAAGAAGGCCAAGATCCGCGAATTGCGTGAAACTCCTAAGGAAGCAGCAACAACAGAAGGTTAAGTTACTTGCCGGGTCTGGTTTTAACTGAATGAAATTATTTCTGAGCGCCATAGCAGGAGTCTTCCTGCTATGGCTTTTCAGTTTATTTGTTATTCAACCTTTCGTGATCCCCACGGAATCAATGCAGCCTTCGCTCAATCCAGGAGATCGAATTTTGGTGAATCGAACTGCTTTTTGGTCAAACCCCATCTCACGTGGTGATCTTGTGGTCTTTGACGGTGCAGATAGTTTTAGCTCTGAACCCGGCAACTTCGTGAAACGAGTCGTAGGAGTTTCCGGTGATCGTGTTGTGTGTTGTTCAGAGTCCGGGGAAATAACGGTCAATGGGATTCCTATTGCCGAGGGTTCGTATCTCTACCCCGGGGATACGCCAAGCCAACAGCAGTTCGATGTCCTTGTGCCAGATGGAAAGCTGTGGCTATTGGGAGACCATCGGTCACAATCCGCAGACTCGCGATCCCACCTAGGGGATCCCGGCGGTGGATTTGTATTAGAGTCTAAGGTTGTGGGGCAGGCAAGTCTCATCATTTGGCCGCCGGCTCGGTGGCAGTGGATTGATTCGCATTCTTTCAAGGAGATGGTGGACTAGTGGCAGTCTCGGCCCATGACGATTCATCCAAGAGTGACTCGCAGGATCAGGATCAGGATCAGTCGCAGGTGAGCACGAAGAAAAAACCTTCTTTTATTCGTAGCGTGGTCGAATTTGTCGTAATCGTTGCCGTTGCGCTTGCACTCGCCACGGGTATTCGAACTTTCATTGCGCAACCCTTTTTCGTTCCCAGTGGCTCGATGGAACAAACCCTTCAGATTGACGACCGCGTAATAGCGGCAAAAATCACGACCGCGGTCTCGGGCGTTAAACGGGGCGAAATCATGGTGTTTAAGGACCCAGGGGATTGGCTGCCACCCATGGAACAAAATAGCGAAGGCTGGCGGTCGGTAGTGGCAAAGGTTTTAACGTTTGTCGGCTTACTCCCCAGCGATTCGGGTGATGACTTAGTTAAACGAGTTATTGGTATTGCGGGTGACCAAGTGGCGTGCTGCAATCAAGCTGGTCAGATTGTTCTCAACGGAGTTTCCTTAGATGAGAGCACTTATGTCAATGGACCCACCGATCAAATTCTTTTTGACATCACGGTACCTGAAGACTCCATGTTCGTCATGGGTGATAACCGCGGCAACTCTGCAGACTCGCGTTTTCATCTTGATCAAAATGATGGTGCAGTACCTTATGAAAAAGCGGTCGGAAGGGTAGTTGCAGTTGTCTGGCCTTTATCTCGGCTAACCATTGAGACTATCCCCGAGATTTTCGGAAATCCGGCGATCGCCGCTGGCAATGAATTTGGAAAGTGACGAGCGCTATTACAGCGGCACTGCCAAGTTTGCGTCTGGAACGATCACTTCTTCGGTCAGGCCATGAACGGGTCGGTGGAATTGACGAAGTAGGTCGTGGGCCATTAGCGGGTCCGATCTACATAGGACTAGTTGTGATTGATGCTAAAACCCCGACGGCACCTCGTGGAGTGCGTGATTCAAAGTTAACAAAGCCGAGCGAGCGCGCCCAACTTGCTCAATCGGTTAAAGACTGGGCGTGGTCAACGACGGCCAGTGTGGACGCACAGTTCATTGATCGTTTTGGATTGACACAAGCACTTCGCGAGTGTGTCAACATCGCATATGGAAACGCTCAAAGAGCAGGAATGGCTCCATCGGCAATTATTCTTGACGGATCTTATAATTTTTGCGATCCGGATCTACCACTTTCTGTGGTGATGCGAAAGAAAGCCGATCAAAGCGCTTCGAGTGTTGCTGCGGCAAGCATTATTGCGAAAGTAGAACGTGATGAATTTATGCGAGAGTGCGCAATTGATTTTCCTGGCTATGGTTGGGAGCGAAACAGCGGATACGGAACTCGTGAGCATCTTGCGGCGATAAAACTCTTCGGGTTAACGAGACTACACCGAACAAGTTTCTGTCACTGACGCGTTATCCACAGCAGGTAATCAGTGCTTCCCCTTGGCGCAAAACTTGGTGAGGGTTAGCCCATGAAACCAAAAGATGCCCTCGGCAAATACGGTGAAGAGTTAGCCGCGCGGTACTTGTCGAAAAACGGAATGGTAATTCTGGAGCGAAATTGGCGCTGTGATCTTGGTG
>CANMNM010000089.1 GCA_947499275.1 Actinomycetota bacterium
CAGTTCAGCAGCCATTTGATTTCGTGCTTCGGTGATTTGCGCGACTCGGTCGAGTGACTCACTAGCAAAACTCAATGCCGCAATCGCGGCCGCCTGCGAGATGGCCGAAAGGTGATACGGCAAACGCACCAATTTAAGTGCCTGAACAATCTCGCTACTACTTGTAGCGCAGTATCCAAGGCGCCCGCCCGCATAACCAAATGCTTTGCTCATAGTTCGCGAGACAACAATATTCGGATACGAATCAAGCAAGGTGAGTGCAGTTGCCCCTCTATCGCCACGGAATTCGGCATACGCTTCGTCGACCACAACCAGGGCGCCATTTGCTTGAGCAACTCTCGAGATCTCTTCTATTTCAGCCAACGTGATTGATGTCCCTGTCGGATTATTTGGCGAGGTGAGGATTACCAGATTGGGCCTGTGCTCGGCTACAGCTTCAATCGCTGCCGCGAGGTCAATGGTGAAATCAGATCGCCGCGGCACTGACACCATTTTGGTAAAAGAATCACGGGCATATTCGGGATACATCGAATATGTGGGGTCAAAAGTCAATGCTTGTGTCCCAGGTCCACCAAATGCGCCAAATAACTGGGCCATAATTTCATTCGAACCGTTGGCTGCCCATATCCGCTCAACATTTACCTTTACTCCGGATTCGACATCCAGATAAGTCGCCAACGCTGCACGTAGGTCCACCGCGTCACGGTCCGGGTATCTGTTAATTCCGCGCGCTGCGACTGCGACAGCCTGTGAAATTGCCGCCACCACCGCATCACTTGGCGGGTATGGATTCTCATTGACATTGAGTCGAACAGGTACGTAATCATGGGGGGCGCCATAAGGCATTTGGCCAACGAGATCCGGCCGTAAAGGTAATTCAAACTCGCTCACTGTTGTATCCGCACGGTGATCGCCTGCCCGTGTGCCGGCAAGTCCTCAGCACTAGAAAGCGCGAGAACGTGGGGAGCAACCTCGACCAAGGCTTGCTGAGAATATTCAATAATGTGAATTCCCCGCAGAAAAGTTTGAACCGATAAGCCTGAGGAGTGCTTGGCCGATCCAGCTGTCGGCAAAACATGGTTGGATCCCGCGCAGTAATCACCAAGTGAGACGGGAGCGTAAGTACCGACAAAAATTGCACCCGCATGCTTGACCCTGCGAGCAACTTCTCGGGCATTCTCGACATGAATTTCCAAATGCTCAGCTGCGTAGGCATCGACAAAGGCCAAACCTTGCTCGAGGTCGGCGACCAGGACAATAGCGCTTTGTACTCCTCGAAGCGCGGTCTCAATGCGCTCTGAGTGCTTGGTCATAGGAACCTGTTGCGCAAGTGATTCCTCAACCGCGTTGGCCAATTCCTCACTGTCGGTCACTAAGACCGCGGCCGCGAGTTCATCATGTTCGGCCTGACTAATCAGATCGGCGGCTACGTGAGTGGGGTCAGCGGTGTGATCGGCCAAAATCAGGATCTCAGTCGGCCCCGCTTCAGAATCAATACCAATGATTCCCTGCAAGGCGCGCTTGGCCGCAGTCACATATATGTTTCCCGGACCGGTCACTAAATCGACCGGTGGGCACTCCCCCTCGGGCAGTTGCACTCCATAGGCCAACATGGCGACTGCTTGTGCACCACCAACGGCATAAACCTCGGTGATACCCAGAAGGTGCGCGGCGGCCATGATGACCGGGTGTGGCCAACCGCCCCAATCTTTCTGCGGCGGCGAGACGAGAGCAATCGATCCCACCCCCGCGATTTGAGCAGGGACAACATTCATAATGACACTGCTGGGATAGACAGCCTGGCCACCGGGAACATAAAGTCCCACTCGATCGACGGGAATCCAACGCTCAGTGACCGTTCCACCATCAACAACTTCGGTGACCGTTTCGCCTCGAACCTGGTCCAAATGCACAATTCGGGTTCGACGAATCGATTCAAGCAATGCCTCCCGCACGGCGGGGTCAAGATTGGCGGCAGCATTTTCCAGTTCTGCTATGGGCACTCGCAGTGAAGGCGGTGCAACACCGTCAAGCGTCTGTGACCACCGCGCAACGGCCTCGGCACCATTTTCCTGAACATCTTTCAAGATGGGGGCAATAATTACCCCGGCGTCGTCAACATTAGTGGCTGCTCGAGGCACCATATTTGTTACAGAGTTTTTCACGGAATCGCCAACAACACCATTCTCGCGCAGATCGATGAGCCGAATCATGTATGGCAGTTTAGTCTGTGCCGGTGAGTTCCCATATCCCGCTCTTTCCACTAAACACGATTCTGGTGCCGGGTCTGGTCCTCCCACTACACATTTTCGAACCCCGCTATCGATTGATGGTCCAAGAACTGCTGGAAATTCCCGATGAAGAGGAGCGCGAATTTGGAATTGTGGCCGTTCGCGACGGGCACGATATTTCATCAAATGGCATTGCTGCCCTACACCCGGTAGGCACTTCAACAATTCTCCGTGAGGCAAATGTCCATGAAGATGGTCGATACGATGTAGTTACCACAGGCTCGCGTCGATTTCGGATTGTGTCATTGGATACCAGCGCCCCACTTTTGCGTGCTGAGGTGGAATGGCTGCCCGAACCTAAACCTGAGCAAACGGATCAACTCACACTGCTCACCCAGAAGGCACTCCAAGATTTTTCGGACTATCGCATTGCTCTTTCAGGGGAATTCGATAGCGATTTTTCACTGTTTGAAGAGTTTCCCGCCGATCCAACCGTCGTTTCATTTCTCTTGACCGCAGCGATTCTCCTACCCACAGCCGAGCGTCAGGAACTTCTGGCAGCGGAGGACACACCAAGTCGCCTAACACTCATTAGGACCCTTCTCAAGCGTGAAACGGGGCTCATTACTCATCTTGGTGCACTGCCAGCTGTCGACCTGTTACAAAATCAAGCCTCGCTTAATTGATGAGCATTTACACTTAGGGCCGTGGCAATTACTCCGGCAACACTCGCCCTTGATTCACTCGGTATTTCGTACACACTCCACAAATATGACAGCGTTGCCGGGTCAGGGTTTGGCAAAGAGGCAGCCGACAGTATGAATCTTGATGAAAACCAGGTATTCAAGACCATAATTTTTGGAGATAAAAATATTGCAGCCGTTGGCATTGCCCCAGTCTCACGAAAAATTAGTACGAAAAAGCTTGCCGCCGCGGTGGGCCAGCGTTCACTTGAGCCAATGGATGCAGCGCTTGCCCAACGCCTGACCGGCTATGTGGTCGGCGGTATCAGCCCATTCGGTCAAAAAAAGGTACTCACAACAGTGATTGACTCAAGCGCACAACTATTTGAGAAAATCTACGTCAGCGGGGGCCGCCGCGGCCTTGAAATTTGCATCTCTCCGACTGACCTAATCAGTGTCCTGGGCGCGATCAGTACAGAGATTCAGGCAGGGTGATTCTTCACTCGTCTTTTCTGGGCTAAGAAGTCGCCGATCGCCATAATCAAAATCACCAGACTTGACCCAAGAGACCACATCAAAAACATTGCCGGCAATGTAACTTCAAGCGGGGCGTCAACCACGGTTGATTCGGGAATCTCCAAACTTGCCAAGTCGACAAAACCCAGATGCGAACCCACCCACCACATTGCACAAGTACCAACAACCGCAGATGCCAATGCGGCGATCAGAGAAGCCAGCAAATGTTCACGCCGCATGGACACCAATCCGATTGCCATTAAAACACCGGCGGTTGCACCAATTGCCCCGAACGCAATATTTGCGGCAAAATATTCTTGGGGTTGAAAATTTTCCGGAAAGACCCGGTCAGGGGTCACTACGACCGAGACACGCGGCGCTAGCGCCCACCACATGACACCCAGTGCAGCGCCTGATAGTCCGCCTGCAATAACGCCCGTGATGAACACTGTTATTGCTTTACGCCTTCGGCCTGGCGTTACACCTGCGTTGTCGATTACTAAATCAGACATGATGAACCTAATAGTGCCTTGAGATCGCCAAAGAGCGAGGGTGAAGGTGTCACTCGGTAAACGTCGTCGAGCTTCATGACCGTTGTTGACGTTCCACCCGTTAAGTGCAATTGCACTTCCGTGGTTCCCGGATGTTGCGCCAAAATATTTTTGAGGCGAGCGACGAGTGGCGGTACACAACGGGTAGCTGACATGGTGAGTCGAACCGGACCTGTTGGAGCTCCAGAGAGATCCGGAGAGGTAACTTCAAGTGCAATAGCCCGCACTCCTTCTTCATCACTCCGGTCAATTTTAGTGCGGATGACCAAAATCGAGTCATCAACCAACAGTGTTCCAAAGGATGCATAAGAGGCCGGGAAAACCATAACTTCAAGGCTCCCTTCCAAGTCCTCCAAAGTGACAATTGCCCAAGCTGAGCCCTTTTTAGTGGTTTTTCGCACGACACTCGTAACCAAACCGCCCAGTGAAATTACCTGCCCGTCGAGGTGTTCATCTATCAAAACGGATGCAATGCTTCGATCCGATAGTTGCGCCAATGCGCTCTCCATGCCGAAAAGTGGATGGTCTGAGACGTATAGGCCCAGCATGTCACGTTCATGTGCGAGGAGCAGTGACTTCTCCCACTCGGTGATTCCAATGACAGGTCGTTCAATCAGTGAGACATCAGCATCTACTTCAAGCCCCCCAAATAAATCAAACTGCCCAATCGCCTCAGACCGCTTGATGTCGACGGCAGCATCAATTATCTGCTCATGCACTGCAATTAACCCCTTGCGCGTGTGGCCAAGACTGTCGAAAGCGCCCGCTTTCACTAATGACTCAACAACTCGTCTATTGCAGACGGCGATATCTACTTTGGCGATGAAGTCGTGAAAATCTGAAAAGCGACCAACTTTATTTCGAGTGGCAATCACGGAATCCACAACGTTAGTTCCCACATTGCGAATAGCCGTTAATCCGAAACGAATATCAGTTCCACGAGGGGTGTAGTTTGCATCCGAATCATTTACATCAGGTGGCAAAACCTTGATTCCCATGCGTCGACATTCGTTGAGATAAATTGCTGAACGTTCCTTGTCGTCGGCCATTGAAGTGAGCAGTGCAGCCATGTATTCGGCCGGGTAATTGGCCTTTAAATATGCGGTCCAATAAGAAACGAGTCCATAGCCAGCTGTATGGGCCTTATTGAACGCGTAATCTGAGAAGGGAACAAGGACTTCCCACAGCTTGTTTATCGCCGGATCAGAGAATCCGCGCTCGCTCATGCCCTCACTAAATGGGACAAACTCTTGTTCAAGAATTTCCTTTTTCTTTTTGCTCATTGCTCGCCGAAGAAGATCTGCTTTGCCCAGTGAATAACCAGCCAACTGCTGGGCGATCGCCATAACCTGTTCTTGATAGACGATCAATCCGTAGGTATCGCCGAGGATCTCACTCAATGGCCCTTCAAGTTCAGGGTGAATCGGGACGACCGGCTTGCGTCCATTTTTTCTATCCGCGTAGTCATTGTGTGCATTCGCGCCCATGGGACCAGGGCGGTACAGCGCAAGGACAGCTGAAATATCTTCGAAATTGTCCGGAGCCATCGATCGCAATAACGAACGCATCGGACCACCATCGAGTTGGAAAACCCCTAACGTGTCACCCCGTGAAAGCAGGTCGTAAGCCATTTTGTCGTCAAGTGCCAAGGTTTCCAAAACAACTTCATCACCTGTATTGCGTCTAATATTTTCCAGACAGTCGTCAAGGACGCTGAGGTTACGCAACCCCAAGAAGTCCATTTTCAGCAAACCAAGAGACTCACACGCACCCATGTCAAACTGCGTGATAATTGCGCCATCTTGCTCGCGTTTCCACACCGGTATCACGTCCATGAGTGGCTCACTACACAGAATCACTCCTGCGGCGTGTACGCCTGGTTGGCGTTTAAGCCCCTCAAGACCCTTAGCCGTATCAATGACAGTCTGCACCTCAGGATCACTTGCATAGAGTGCCCGAAAATCTGCGGCTTCGGAATACCGAGAATCACTCGGGTCAAATGCGCCTTTAAGGGTAATGTCCTTGCCCATCACGGACGGTGGCATAGCTTTCGTGATTCGGTCGCCCACCGAATAGGGCAAGCCCAAGACGCGTGCGCTGTCTTTGATTGCAGCCTTAGCCTTAATTGAACCGTACGTGACAATCTGTGCGACGCGCTCTTCCCCATACTTCTCCGTGGCGTAACGAATCATGTCCGAACGTCGCCGTTCATCAAAATCGATGTCGATATCGGGC
>CANMNM010000090.1 GCA_947499275.1 Actinomycetota bacterium
TACCCCAATAAGAAAACGCCCCGGCGCGAGGCGCACGAGGCGTGAGGATGCAACCGAAGTTGAGCCTTACTATTCGTTCACCTGCGCGGGCCGCCCACTTAGTGGGACCTTCAACCGATTACTCCGTTGGGAGTTATCGGTGACCTGCGGTCTTTGGTGGATGAAACTTACCGAACCAGATTCACAATCCCACCAGTGGGTGGCCTAAATAGGGTCCGGGGCAAAAATTTGTGGGGCCAACCCAAAGGTTGACCCCACAAATTGTGGAACTAGTTGCTAGCGAGCCGCAAGTGGGTTCTTCAGTGCTGCTGGCTCGTACATGCGGTCGTTATTTACACCTGGTGTGGCATAAACAAGACGCTTGGCGGCAATAACTTGCTTTGCCGTCTTCGCGTTCACCATTGCATTGAGAGCGCGAACCGCACTCAAAGTTTGCTCTGGTGTGTAGACGCAGTGACCGACACCGGAGTTACCCAATGCAGCGATTGAGAGTGCTGCATCCGGTGCTTTCCCGTTCGGTGCGAACTTGGTCCAGCCGTCAACCGGTGGGATGGTGTAGAAGGCAGCACCCTTAAACAGGCCGCGTGTCGTCTTGTCCATCTTGTTGTATGACGCCTTCATTGATGAGAAGAACTCACCCGTGTTACCAGCGGGAACCGCTGGATCATTGGCGGTCGTGATCATCAGCGTTGGAACGCTGTAGACACCCTTAGGTGCTGGCAATGCATTAACAATTGCCACAGCCTTTGGATTCGCAGGGAAACGCTTTGTTGCATCGCCACGTGAGGCATCGAGTGTTCCTAGCATCGTGTTCAACGGATCACCGATAACTGTCGTTGCGTTAAGCACGTCACCGAATTCACCACGCTGCTCAGGGGAGAGCAAATTGGTGTAGCTGGTCTCAACGTTGTCATTGAAGTTAGCGTTTTCCGATGCGGCAAAACCACCGATAGTGCGAACCCGAGTTTCGAGTTCGTAGCGACCGAGAATGCCCAGTGCTGCAGCTGTTCCAACGTTTTGCAACATTGCAACCGCAGAGCTAGACCCTGCCGACGATGGTGAATATCCGCCACTAAGCGCACCCAATGTTCCCAAAGTTGCAAATGCTGGGTTCACGGTCTGGCCGTCATAAACGTTGCTCACGGTTGGTAGTCCCGCCATGAGGCCACCAAGAAGGTTGACCTGAGCGGTGGGGAAACCGACTGGCGATACTGGATTGGTTGCCACGCCGCCAAGAATCGTGAGAACAGTTCCCAGATCCGTTAGTGCTTGAACATAACCCGCAGGACCGGCCGTGTAGTTGGCGACCTTCAGCGTCGGCGCAATCATGGTCTTCCATGTGAAGAGCAAGGTCATCGCAGAGCTGAATGCCTGGACCGGTCCCTCAACGACACCACACGAAGGTAGTGAGCCAGCGATCCGCTTGGGGTACTTCTCAGCCAAAGTCTGAGAAATCAAACCACCGAGTGAGTCACCCCAAACAAGGATCTTCTTGGCCTTGGGAACGGCGCCGGAATTGATCAAATTGATCATTGCCGCACCGGACTCAACACCTTCAGCCGCTGCCCAACCCTGCCTGGCGTAACCCGTGCCAGCGAGGGCGTAGCCCTGTGCCAAGAGGTTTGAAGCCACGATGTCCGTGGGTGCAACATCGGCAGCATTGGAACCGATGTAGGCCACGTCGCTACCAAAAGCTGATGTGAAGGCCGGGTAACTGATCTTGGAGTAGGAGGGGTTAGCCGCCAACCCAAGTGGTGTAGCCAGAGCTGCAGGAACCGGGGTTCCAAAGCGATAGCCGTGTGAGTACAACAACACGGTGCCATTGAAATTAGTTGGCATCTTGATGGTGTACGGGGAAGCCCCCAGGGAACCGCTAAGGGTTCCCTGGCAAGTTGCACCCGCTGCGCAAGCTTCCGCTGCGCTTGCAGAAGAAACGACCGGAGCACCAATGGTGATCAGGCTCGCTGCTGCTACTGCCGCTATTCCGCGGCGCATAAATGTGAATTTCATATTTTTCCTTTTCACTTAAGTGCGCGTATTAAGGCAGCAGCTTCTTGGTTGGGGGGGCTGGGCGGAATGTGATCTTCTTCGCAGTTCCTGAAGAAGAACTTGTGGCAACCATGACGTAGTCGGTCAAACGCTCCGCGTCAGTATTCGCGTTGTACTGGGCCATGTAGTAACCCGTCAGACCCTGATGGGACTTTGAGTTAATTATGAACGGCACAACAGCCGCAGATCGGAAGTTCTTTGACTGGGTTTGCATGGCATTGACCAAGCCCTCACGAGTGAGATCCTTGCCAGCAGCCTTGAGGGCCTGCGCCAAAACATACGCTGTGTTGATTCCGTAATAGGTGTAGAAGTTCCACTCCAAACCATTAGCACTCGCAAGTGCCTTCATCTGGCTGACATAGGCATTACCTACGTCTTGTGCAGGAACGAGGAAGTTCGGGACATAAATGCCCTTCATCAATGCACCTGTACTTGCGCCAAGTGAACCCTTGAGGACTGAAGGGTCGGTACCGACTGAAGTGATCATCCAGGTTGGGGCGAATCCGGACCTGGCCGCAGTTCCGAGGAGCTGGGCGGTTGCCGAGGTCACACCGAAGAAGACAACGAGCTCACATCCGGCTGACTTCAACTTGGTGATCTGAGCTGAGAATGGCGCAACCTGCTGGCCTGAGAAGTAGGACGTTGTGGCGGCAAAAGTAGTACCGGCAGCCGCGAAACCGACCTTGGCATTGTCACCAAACTCACCATCCTGGTAGAACAGGCACTTCTTTTTGGCATTGAGTGCCGGGTCATTGGCCATGTAGTAACCCATGACTTTCGATTCCACGATGTAGGAAGGGAAGTAAGGGAATGTCATCGGGTATTTCTTGGGATTGTCGAAACTGGCGCCACCGGTGTTCACGAAAATATCGGGGATGCCTCGACGGTTGAGGTCCTGGACCACGGCTGAATGCGTTGGGGTACCCAGCGCGCCGTACATTGCGAAAATCTTGTCGCGGAGGATGAGTTGGCTCGTCCCCTTCTTAGCGAGGGCGGGGTTGTACTGATCATCGAATACACGAAGGTCAACTTTGCGCCCGTTAATTCCACCATTGGCATTGACGTAATCGAAATACGCCTTAGCAGCAACGGGGATGTCCTTGTATCCTGGAGCAGCTGGTCCAGTCAACGGAGTAGTGGTGCCAATAACAATTTTGTTACTGGTAACACCTGGGTCGGCCGCCTGAGCGGGAATTGCTGTGGCAAATGCAAGCGCCGCAGCTGTGCCAAGAGCAACCGAGCCGGTTGCGAATTTGAATCTCACGAATTACTCCTCCAAGGATGGGCACAAACAGACTCATCCACCAAAAAGGTGAACGCTCCATGAATGCCGTGTGGCCTGAACACTAACTGTAGGGGTGTCTCCTTGCAAGGTTTTAGAAGAAATTTCTGTCGAAAATCACCCTAATTCGGACAGTCAAAATGCTTGCAATGGCAAGCGTTAACTCAGCGGTGAACGACTCTTACCCCGTGACCTGTCGATCCACGATCGGACCGTTCCGGTGATGCCCCCCGGGGCAGCGAGAACAACGGCAACTACGAGTAGTCCGTAGAGCAGGTTGGGTGCGTTATTGGTGATCTGATCAGGCCAGCCCCGCTCCCCTGAGAGCCCATTAACCAACTCCGGGAGCCACACAATGATGAGTGCGCCCAGAATCGCACCAAGAAGTGAGGATCTTCCCCCGAGGACAATTCCCACGAGGAGTGAGAGGGACAGACCCAACCCAAATGCTCCCGGGCCAACGAAACTCAGAATTTGGGCAAAAACCGCTCCCGCAAGAGCGGCAAAAAGCGAACTAACAACAAATGCCGACACTTTGGAACCCGATGGTGAGATTCCAACGACAGCTGCGGCAATCGGGTCATCGCGGACGGCTTTCCAGACGCGACCCTGTCGGCCACGAATTAGATTCAGGGCCGCAAAGGCCACTAGACAGGCAACTGCGATCGCCATGGATGCCTGCCAACGCTCGATTATGAATCCTGTGTCAAATGAATCAGTGATGCCTGATGGGTTTAACCCTGGATCAAGTCCTGCATCGACACTGGGGTCAACACTTGGTTCTACCGCTGGATCGGCGCTTTCGAGTCCTAAATCACCACCATTCGAGAAGTCATCGAGTGTCAGTAGGTCGCCCTCGGTCAAGAGATCTTCGGTTGCGAGTGTGGCGTTGGGGTCGGAGCTCGCGTCGACGCCCTGATCGAATTCGGAGAGGTCCAACTCGGCATATTGGTCTTCACCGGCTGCCGCTCCAGTATCTGACCCAGCGTCTGAATTGGGATCTGATGTCTCAGCACCTGATTCAGTGCCGGCAGCAATTTCAGAAGCGGCGTAGCCACCTGCTGGGTAGGGGACGGTGAGCATAAGTCCGTTTTCCCCGCCCAGAAGTTCAGGGAACCTATTGGTAATTGCCGGAACACCGACGGCAAGGCCGAGTGTCAAACCGGCAAGGTAAGGACCTTTGAGTCGCGCAGCTAGCCCGCCGACAATGCCACCGATCAGAATTCCGCCCAGCCCGGCAAACACCATGGACCAGACGGCATTCCACTCCCAGCCAAAAATAGGGACGGTTTGCCAATTCATCGAGGTCAGGGCGAAGACGTAGCCACCAACCGCCATCAAAGCGCCGTTACCCAACGAAACTTGACCGGAAAGCCCTACCAAGATTGTCATGCCAAACATCGCGGTGGCGTACATGGCAACTAATGCGAGATAAGAACTGTAGAGCGGGTCGATGTTGTTGTTAAGAAGTAGTAGCAGCAGCCATACGACTCCAACGATTACGGCATGCCACACAATTCGATTGCCCGGAAAAGTACGAAGTTTTTGAGCATTGCTCATGTTTTTCACGTCTGTCAGAAGGCTCATACAGACCTCGATCCGTGATGGCTAAAGACGCCATCAGGCTTAAGCAAGAGGTTCAGTGCGAGCAGAGCAAGTGCAACCACAGGGGCGTTGCTCGCATCGGTGTAACCGGAAACCAATGAGATCACTAAACCGGTTCCAATACCAAATGTCACGGCTCCAATTAACGAATCCAATCCACCGATAACGGCGGCAGTGAAGGCAAATACAAGCAGAATGTCGAAACTGTTTGGAGAAATCGTTGACACCGGCGCAATGAGAACGCCACCCACAGCACCCGTTGCCCCAGCAATTGCCCAACCTGTAATCAGCATCCGGTTCACTCGCACACCTGAGAGCCGCGCAACCTCGGGGTTGAAAGCTGATGCTCGCATCGATAGCCCCAACGAAGTCTTCGTGAATAACAAGGTGAGTCCGATGACAAGCGCTGCGGTCACTACCCACACCAAAATGTCATAAAGGGAGACTGGCCAGATTCGACCGGCGAATTCGAGTCCCGCATTAGACACCGGTGGGATAAATCCTTCAGGGTCTCCGCCCCAAATCATGCCGGCTCCCGCTTGCAGAGCAATGAGCACACCGAATGTTGCGATGATTGCACCCGTTGTGTCGCTGTTCTTTACCGGACGAATGACCAAGAAGAAAACAACGATGCCGAGGATGAGCCCTGCCACCATGGCGACAGCAAGTGCCAATAGCCAGTTCCCCGTTGATTGCTGAACCGTCAGTGCAATGTAGGTCGTAAACATTGCTTGACCAACTTGAGCAAAGTTAACCATGCGGGTTGAGCGCCACACCATGACTAGCGCCAGTGCCATCAGAGCGATGACGGCACCGCTGCTAAAGCCACCAAGTAGGAAGTCGATGAAATTAGTCATGACTTAGTACCCCAAATATGCATGTCGAAGTTCCTCATCGGATGCGATTTCAGCTGCTGGGCCGGACTTAACAACTTCACCTAGGTTGAGGACCACCCCCGTACGGGCAATCCGAAGCGCGACAGTGGCATTTTGCTCCACGAGAAGGACAGCCAATCCGCTATCCCACGCCATCCGTGCAACAAGTTCAAGGATCTGGGTAACGATCAATGGAGCCAAGCCGAGTGATGGCTCGTCTAATAGGAGGACCTGCGGACCAGTCATCAAAGCGCGGCCGATTGCTAACTGTTGCCGCTCACCGCCGCTAAGCGTGTCCGCACGCATACTCTTTCGTTCGCCCAGTACCGGAAAGAGAGAATAAGCACGTGACAGTGAAGCGTTGCGCTGGGCGTGGG
>CANMNM010000091.1 GCA_947499275.1 Actinomycetota bacterium
GAAAGTTCTCGATGGAATTCGAATGGTTGCACAACATCAAGGTCCACACTTGTTCGTGTACCTGTTGAATCAACCATGAATAATTTGGCGGGCAGATCTGCAACGGCCGGTTCAGCGCTTGGATCCCACTCGCCAATGATTGCTCCCGTGGTTCCGAGAGCGTAGAACTTTGGCTTGCGTTCCGCTGCCAAATCTGAGTTGACGAAACTTGCTGTGCGACCGTCAGTGAAGGTGATGGCGACTTCAGCGTGATCAGCATTGGTTACGTGGTCCCAGTGACGCTTGTGGTTGTGACCGCTTACATGGGCGACCTTCTCGGGGAAGAGATTCAAAATTTGGTCAAGATAGTGCGAGCCCCAGTCAAAGATTGCTCCGCCGGAAACATCTGACATTGAATGCCAGTAATCACATGGCCGCGAATATCCGCCGACAAAGGATTCATAGGAAAATACTTCACCGATCGCGCCTTCTTGAATGAGTCGACGCATGGTGACAAAGTCTGGGTCAAATCGACGGTTTTGATACACAACCAAAACGAGTTCTTTCTCGTTGGCTAACGCAATAAGTTCATCACACTGTTCGGCAGTCAAGGCCATTGGCTTTTCCAGGATCACGTGCAATCCGCGATTGAGGGATTCCTTGGCCCATGAATAGTGGCTATTGGGTGGGGTTGAGATGACGACAATGTCAATGAGCCCACTGTCCAGCATTTCCATCGAATCCGAAAAGGTGGCGGCGTCGGGGGCAAGTTCCAGGGCTGCGGCGACCCGATCGGGGTTGAGGTCGGCTACTGCCCGAAGTTCAAGCCCAGCGGTGGCGGCGACCGCAAGGTTGTGCTCGTGTCCGATTGCGCCGTAGGCGAGTAAACCAACGCGGAAAGGGGTCGAACTAGAAGAAGGCACGGGCTTCAACCTAGTGGAACTGCAGAGAGTATGCAGAACGGTGAGCGTTAGGGGCAATGAGCGGAAACTTTGGCCGGCATCGCCGCTTCGTGGCACCTTCTGCACTGCACTCCGGGTGATGCAATTGACCTGACAGGTCTGGGCGTTTCCGCTAACGTACCGCCACCGACCACACGATTGAGCGCAGCGTCCTTGACGCTGCGTTCTGTTAACCGAAACGAGGAATCCATGAAGGCACTCATGTACTACGGCCGGGGCAGCAACGGCCGTGGCGACTTTCGTTTAGAGGACGTGGCCGAGCCCACGGTCGTGCCCGGCACAGTGAAGATCGACGTGGAGTGGTGCGGGATCTGCGGTTCGGATCTCCACGAGTTCGAGGCGGATACCGTGTCGGGATATTCGCCACCCGTCATTCTCGGACACGAATTCGCCGGGACGGTCTCCGCGGTGGGCGAAGGTGTCGATCACGTGAAGGTCGGCGAACGAGTTGCCATTGAGCCATTCATGTACTGCCAGACATGCGAGTTCTGCCTCACAGGCGATTACCACGTGTGCCCGGACCTCACGGTTGTCGGCGTCCACAATGTTGGGGGCGGGTTTGCCGAGCAAGCGCTCGTTCCGGCCTACACCGTTCATAAAATGCCCGACTCCGTGCCGTCCGAAGTGGGCGCACTGATTGAGCCAATCACGGTCGCTTGGCATGGCATGCGCAAGGGCAACTTCGGACCGGGTCAGACCGCGCTCGTCATCGGTGCAGGGCCGATTGGCCTCACGACGTTGATCTGTGCGCAGGCCTTCGGGTCAGCATTCACCGCGGTGAGCGTCAGGCGCCCAGGCGCTCGCGCTGATACGGCAGCCCGACTCGGTGCCCAGGCCGTCATCGACTCCAGCTCAACCGACGTCGTGGCCGCCGTTATGGAAATGACCAAAGGTCGGGGAGTGGACGTTGTCTTCGAGACCTCGGGTGCCCAAGAGTCCATAGCCACAGCCATCGGCGCGGTCCGCATGGGCGGCACGATTGTCAGCCTGGCCGTTTGGCTCGCCCCGGCGCCTTGTGACTACATGCAGGTGCTGCTCAAGGAGCTCACGATTGTTGGGAGCAAGGGATACAACAAGCCCGACTTCCCCGAGGCCATTGCCGCGATGGGCGATGGGCGGATCATCGGTGCCGAGGAGATCATCTCGACTCGCATTGGGTTGGACGATGTGATCTCAGGGGGCTTCGAGGTGCTGGCCGAGAATCGCAGCGCGCATGTAAAGGTGCTCGTCACTCCCTGATCGTTGGTGGCGGCTCAGTTTTTAAATCAGCGTCGATGAGTCGGGCTAACATGCCGCTAAACTATGTCTACATAATTTAGCCAATTGAATGGGAGTACTCATGTCCGAACAGGTTCTGGCCGGGAAAACCGCACTAATTACGGGTGCATCGCGCGGAATTGGTCGGGCGATTGCCGTGAGTTTTGCCCAAGCGGGCGCCGACGTAGCCCTAGTGGCCCGAGATGCCCAGAAACTAGAGGACCTCGCTGAGGAAATTCGGGATTTAGGTCGTACTGCTCAGGTGATATCGGCGGATATCACATCCGAGGACGCAACCGAATCGATTTGTAGCGCATTGGATTTCGACGAACTCAACATATTGGTTAATAACGCTGGCGGAAACTCCTTTATGTCCACTACAGAGAAAATGCGCCTCTCGGGCTGGCGCAAGACCATGAACCTCAATGTAGATTCAATCGTGGCCCTCACCCAGGGGGTAATCCCCCGATTGGTTAATTCGGGGAATGGGTCAGTCATCAACGTATCTTCGGTCGCAGGCCTTCGTGGATCCCCTTTCATGTCCCATTACGGCGCAGCCAAAGCTGCCGTCATTAGTTTTAGCCGTAGCCTGGCAATCGAACTTGCCAGTCAGGGTGTCCGGGTTAATTCCTTGGTTCCCGGGTGGGTTGAGACAGATCTCACTGATTTCCTTCGTGAAACCAAGGAAGCCGAGGCGGGGACCCTGTCCCGCGTTCCCATGGGCCGCTGGGGCCGCGCCGAGGAGATCTCGGCCGCGGCACTTTTCCTCGCCAGTGACGCTTCTAGTTTTATGACGGGTCAAGAATTAATTGTGGATGGTGGCCTTTCCGCGATGCCATAAAAACCGAATTAAACGGCTTTGGGGTGCACAATGGAGACATGTAATTAATGTGTGTCAGCACCTACTGGGAAGGAACTGCCATGAGCAATACAACAACCAGTCGTACCAGCCGGATCGAGGCAAAGTACAAGGGCCATCGGAGTGAGGATCGCTTCTTCGCTGCTCGAAACAATGCCAAAGCCGCATGTGAGAACTTACGCACGGCAATTCGAAAATCCCAGATTCATGCCGTAATGAGAGATGAACTTTTGCAGGCTGTTGATCGCGCGGAATCAGCGGTCAAAGGTGTTGAACCCACTCAGATACATCCGGGAGCTGAAATCCGACAACTGGCGAAGGAAATTGGGCACTTGCAGCTTGCCGAGCAATGGGTTGCCGCAGCCGATCGAGTACTCAATCGATTGGGGGCAAGTGGTCCCGCGCAATCGCGCAGTGAATTGGAAGCAGCGCAGGATGCCGTGATGTGGTGCGTCAGGGCTAACGAATGGAATGGAAAACTTACCGCCGCAGGTACGCAATTGCAGAAAGCTGTTGCCGAAGCAGAGATTCACGCTGCCCGTGTAAGTTGACGTTGAATTAAGTGTTTACCTCAAAGCAGATGATAAAAACCGTGACACGATAAATTCTCGGGTTGCTTGAATCTCGGGCGCCAGGAACTGATCAGGGCCCGCACCCTTTGTGGTCTTTCGCAATTCGTGGAGTAGTTCTTGGGTTACCGGTGCAGGCGTCAGTGGCGCACGCAGTTCAAGGCCACGGCTTGCAGCCATGAACTCGATCGCAATGATCGTGGTGAGATTAGAAACAGCGCTGCGCAATTTTCGCCCAGCATGCCAACCCATGGAAACATGATCCTCTTGCATCGCCGAGCTGGGAATCGAGTCAACACTTGCCGGTACGGCAAGGCGCTTACAGTCACTGACCAAGCCAGCCTGCGTGTACTGAGCGATCATGAGTCCTGAATCAACCCCGGGGTCATGTGCCAAAAATGGTGGCAGGCCGTGGTTCCGATTCTTGTCGAGAATGCGATCGGTGCGACGCTCACAGATTGAACCAAGATCGGCGGCAGCAATCGCTAGGAAATCGAGGACATAAGCGATCGGAGCTCCGTGGAAGTTGCCGTTACTCGTCACTTCACCCGAGGGGAGAATCACCGGGTTATCGATACTCGCTGCTAATTCGTTGTGAGCAACATTTTTTGCATGCGTGATGGTGTCACGAACCGCGCCGGTGACTTGGGGGGCGCACCGAAGACTGTAGGCATCTTGAACCCGGTCATCGTTTAACTTGTGGCTTTCAACTATGGGCGACCCGGCAAGGGCGGCAAACATATTCGCTGCACTGATTGCCTGGCCGGCATGTGGTCGCAGTGGTTGATGCAGTTCAGGCCGAAACACTTGATCTGTTCCCATGAGTGCTTCAACGCTCATGGCCGCACCAAGGTCGGCTGCATCACATAGTCCTTCAAGGTCAGCAATTGCCATAATCAACATGCCGAGCATCCCGTCGGTGCCATTGATGAGGGCGAGACCTTCTTTTTCTTTGAGTTCTACGGGTGAAATCCCCGCTGAACTCAGCAGTTGCCCAACATCAGCGATATCACCATTGGCATTTCTTGCTTCCCCTTCACCCATTGCGACCAAAGCGCAGTGAGCGAGAGGCGCTAGATCACCGCTGCAGCCCAAGGAGCCGAATTCGTAGACGATCGGGGTGATCCCGGCGTTGAGAATCGCGGCGTAGGTTTGTGCAACTTCTGGGCGAACCCCGGTGCGCCCCGAGGTAAGAGTTTTGAGCCGAAGAAACATGGTCGCGCGAACAACCTCGCGTTCAACTTTATTACCTGAGCCGGCGGCGTGACTGCGAATGAGCGATTTTTGTAACTGAACGCGACTTTCTTGGGGAATGTGTCGGGTGGCCAGCGCCCCGAAACCGGTTGAGATTCCGTAAACGGGAGTTTCTTGGTTGGCTAGTTTGTCCACATAAGCGCGACTGACCGCCATGGCCTCAAGAGCTTGCGGGCTGATCTGGATCTGGGCATTTCCACGAGCCACGGCAATTACTTCATCCATGCTTGGCGGGTTGGTTCCTAAAATCACGATCGGTGTCATGTGGTGAGTGCCTTTCCGGCCAAGTAGGTGTGGGCTATTTGCGGCACACCCGGACGATACGCGAGAAAGTCCACTGAAGGTGCACTTAGGACTATGAAGTCAGCTTTCATGCCGGGGGAGAGGGCCGCGACGTCGGTGCGGGCAAGTGCATGTGCGCCACCCAGCGTGGCCGCACGAATCGTCTGGTCGACGCTCAAATGCAATTCGCCCACTTGATCGGGAACAGTTCACAGGTCACATCGGTTGATTTCACCGAAGTTGATGCCCACGCTGATTCCCCCGACGGAAGAACTGTTCGTTTGGTGGCAGTTTCAATTCTCGAATTGCTCTGTGGTTTCAGCAAAAGGGAATCTAATTAATCGGACCAACTGGCAATCGAGTTTCCACTACAACGCCGTCGAGCAACTCAATTCGATAGGCGGCGGGGCCATCGGGCTCCAGAACTTCAAGATCGGTGACAACTTCAGTCGCCACTGTGTTTTGGTACAAGATACCGATCCGATCATCTGTCGCATATGTTGTCGGCAACACGCCACTTTTTACTAGTTCGTGAACTAGTGGGCGACGTTGCTTCTCAGAGTCATAATGCACGCCGTTTCCATAAGGTAGTAAGCCAAGCCCGCCGAGTGCTGGTTTAAGGGTTTTGCCATAAGAATCTGTCGGCCCCGCGACATGCCAGCAAATTGAACCCGCACTCACTCCTGCCAGAACGGTTCCATCGATCCAGGCCTGTCGCAGGAGAGAGTCAAGATTATGGGCTTTCCAAACGGCCAGCAGGTTCACCACACTTCCGCCACCAACCCAGATCACGTCACTATTGCTAATTATTTCTGCGGGGTCATGGTTGGGCATAGGAAAAAGTGCTAAGTGGTCAACGACGCAGTCCAGTTCCCTAAGCGCGCTATACATCAGTGAAAGGTAACCGGGGTCATCACCTGTTGCGGTCATGATTAACGTGACCCGTGGACGCTCCTGGCCGGACATTGCAAGTGCCCGCTTAATCAATCCTCCGGGACGGGCTC
>CANMNM010000092.1 GCA_947499275.1 Actinomycetota bacterium
CACAGGTTCCCGAGCGCGAATTCATTTCTTCTGAACAGGCTTGGAGTGAGATCTCCGAGTATCTTGCTGCGGATTTACCATTTCATGTTCATGAAGTGGCCGAGCAACGTTGGCGTTGCGCGCCACCCGCTGACGCAGCATTGTGGCGGGCCTGCGCACAGATGGGTGCTGCCTTAACCCAACACGCTCGAGGGAACCACGTTGGTGCAGCCCGGTTAGCGGAGCGCGCTCGCATAACACTCGCCACATCAACCTCACAAGCGCCCGAGGTCAATTCTGATGTGCTAGAAAACCTTTTTTCGGTAATGCTTGAGCCATGAACGACCACGGCTCACCCCAGCGACTAATTCTCGTCACATTTGATCAACTCTCACTCACCCACGGGGCGCTCGCCACGGCAATTCCCGAGTGCGACGAGATCGTTTTCATTGAAAGTTACGATCTGCTCACGTCTCGAAAGTGGCACTCCCAAAGATTGTTTTTCTTCCTGGCAACCGTGGAACACACAAAGGCCGACCTCGAGGCAAGCGGCTTTCGGGTTCACTCAATTCGGGCCAAGAGTATTCGCGAGGGTGTTGACTCGCTGAGGCTGACGCACCCCAATATTCCAATTTTTTCGACCTCCCCAAGTTCACGATCACAGACTGAACTACTCACTTCGCTCAATATTGAACTCGTTAACAACGACAATTTTTTGACAACGTCGGAACAGTTCTCACAATGGGCAAGTGGATACAAGTCCTTGACCATGGAATATTTCTACCGGTGGCAGCGCAAAAGATTGAACATACTGATGGATGGAAATGAACCCGTCGGCGGCCAATGGAATTTTGACGAAGACAATCGCCTACCCCCACCACGCACAAAAAAAGGTCAGGCCCCGCACGCCTGGCCACAGCCCCTGTACTTCGCACCCGATGAAATCGACCAAGGAGTAATTGAACGACTCGGTGAGTTTGAGACTTGGGGTCAACCCCCTAATGGGACGTGGGCCACCACGCGAGCTGGTGCACTTCAACAACTTAATCACTTCATCGAACATGCGCTGGCTGGCTTTGGCCCATATGAAGACGCCATGCCTGCAGATTCATGGACCGTGAATCACTCCGTGTTAAGTCCATATCTCAACGTGGGACTGTTGCACGTCAATGAAGTCATTGAAGCGGCTTTGCATAAGTACGAGCAAGGGGGCATTCCACTTTCATCAATTGAAGGGTTCATTCGACAAATTATTGGCTGGCGCGAATACATCAATCGAATCTATTGGCACTTTCCTAATTCATACAGAAACGAAAATGTGCTCAAAAGCGATCGAAAACTTTTACCGCTATTCATGGATCCGCACGCTACCCAAATGAACTGTATGAGTTCGGTAATCACCGACATTCATGAACGAGCTTGGGTGCATCACATTCCGCGGTTAATGCTTCTCAGTAACCTGGCTCAACTTGCCGGCGTGAAACCTCAAGAGCTGCTCAACTGGATGCGAGCCCATTTCATTGATGCAGCCGATTGGGTCATGGTTCCCAACGTGATCGGGATGGGCATGCACGCTGACGGAGGCGCCATGATGACAAAGCCCTACATTGCGGGCGGTGCCTACATTTCCCGGATGAGCAACTATTGCGGCGGTTGCCGATTCGATCCAAAGAAACGGACCGGTGAAGGTGCGTGTCCTTTCACAACACTGTACTGGGACTATTTAGACCGCAATGCGGATCAATTCGCAAGCAATCACCGAATGTCTCGACCGGTCGCTGCCGCAGCCGCGCGCGAAGACCTCCCGGCGATTCGTGAGCGTGCATTACATGTTCTCAAAGGGCTCGAGGCGGGCGAGATTTAAATGACGTCACGTAGGTACCTGTCACGTCCTATTGTTCTTTTGCAAAGTTCAAATATTGCTTCCTCCATGGGAAATGGCATTGTCATGGTCACAATTCCTTGGCTGGTTCTGAGCAATACCGGATTGGCTTCTGCCGCCGGAATCGTCGCTGCACTCTCAGCCCTACCTGCGCTGGTCGTAACGCCACTGGTTGGTTACGCGGTTGACCGATTTGGTCGGCGACTTGTGAGCGTGATCGCTGATCTTGCATCGGCGCTTAGCGTGATCGCATTCCCGATCCTTGCCTTCTTTACGGACCTCAGCTTTGCCCTCATCCTTGTCCTTGCCGTGCTAGGAGCAACGATTGACCCCGCCGGCTACACGGCCCGTAAGTCAATAATTCCCGATGCAGCCGCAGCCTCGCACGTGGACCGGGATGCCCTGAACGGAATACACGAAGGTCTTTTTGCGCTGGGTTGGACAATCGGACCACTTATTGGCGCACTGTCAATTACCGTGTTTGGACCGGTAAATTCTTTTTGGATTCCTGGGGCACTCTTTATCTTCGCCGCCCTGTGCATCTTGGTATTACGTGTGGGTGACGCGGGCCAAGATGCCAGAGCAGAACGGAGTGAGGCGCAACCAGGTTTCTGGCGTGAGGCAACGCAGGGATTCACGGTCCTTTGGCGTGATCGATACCTGCGGACGATCACTATCGCCATGATTTTTCTTGCCGGTGTTTACTTGCCAACCGAGAGTTTGGTGCTGCCGGTGTATTTCGAATCGACAGAGAACGCTTTGGGACTGGGGATTGTCATTTCGGCAATGGCTGCAGGTGGGGTACTCGGAGCCTTCTCATTTGGTTTTCTTGCAAAGAGATTAACGTACAAAGCGATCGCGCGGTTCGTATTGATCGTGACAATTATTGCGCTCATTCCCATGTCATTACTCCCTCCATTGCCTATTTTGGCTGGATTCGGATTCTTATTGGGATTGGCCTGGGGACCAATGAATCCGTTGATTAACTCGCTCGTCCAAAGTAGGGTGCCGGCCGACTTGCAGGGACGAGTTTTCTCCATTCAACTTTCGCTGTTCTATGCATTTCCCCCGATTGCGATGCTCGTTACCGGGTTCGCAATTGATGGTGCCGGAGTCGAAGTCGTGTACCCGGTTCTGGCTCTTTTAGTGGCGGTGGGGAGCATTCTTACTTTGTGCACCAAAGCAATGCGCACTCTTGATCAAGCCTAAAACCTGAAGTTACTCCCGGGTTGAGCAATTACTCCCTTAACTGGCAGCTTCCTGTTTCTGCCACACCATCAGCTTTTTCCCAGTCGTTTGAAAAATCAATGGCGTCCCGCAATTCACTGTTCGTTAACGCGTAACCGACATCGGAGTCGATGTTTGAACCGAATACCAGTCCAAGAACTTGACCATCGCCATTTACCAATGGGCCGCCACTGTTTCCTGGAATTACATTGGATCTGAGTGAATAGACCTTCCGCTGCACCCCGCTGTCACCGTAGATATTCTCACCACGGGCAGTCAAAATCCCACTGACGCGAGCCGGTGTGACCGTGAGGGCTCCACCGCCGGGATACCCCGCCACCGCGGCATTGTCACCAATTTTCGCCCGTCCCCGCGCAAAGAGGGAGACTCGAGTGTCAAGTTCTCTCGTTGCGATCACGGCGACATCTTTTTCTGGATCAAAGTAGATCACTTGACCGGGTACCGAACTCTCCCAGCCGGGAAGGCGAATTTGCATATCTTGTACGCCTGCGACTACGTGCGCATTAGTGAGAAGTCGACCGGGTGCAAAGTAGAACCCAGAACCCGAAACACTCTGATTACATTCGGGCGCATCACCGGTTAGACGGACCGTAAAAGTTTCAATGACCGGAAAAACACTTTGGGAAATTCCTGCTTGCGGCTCCGCAACTTCAGTGAACGGTTCCTGACCAAATCCGCTAACTATTCTCGGTATTCCTTTTTGTCCGACGAGATTGCTAACATTTTTGAACAAAGTGCGGGCCTGATTAGGAACAATCGCGTCAAGGGTCGACAGAACTTGGGACTGGCCAATCTGGCCCGCTATTGAATTACTGGGCAGAAATACCAGAACACTGGCAATTACCCAACCAACTAAAGCAAAAGCCAAAACATTCAGCGCTGATCCAGCAAAAGAGTCAACAAATTTCACCGGCCGCCACGTGAGGCTAGCCCGTAATCGTCGACCAACAATAGAAAATATAATTTGCCCTAGAATCGCACTTGCCAAGACTGCGACTCCCAAAATTATTACCGAGAAACTTTGATCGGTTACAAAAGACTTAATCAGGTCGGGCAACCACAGTAAGGCTGCGATACCTCCGCCAATAAAGCCTGCAAAACTCAATACGCCAGCCACAAATCCTTGGCGCCAACCGGCCCAAGCAAATACGGCCAGCGCTCCCAACAAAATCCAGTCAACCGTATTCACACTACGCGCCTCGTCATATATCGATAACCCGATCTCGATCCCAGGGAATACTCCAGCCTGAGCGTTCGAGCATGGTGGAGAGCAACCCTCCGGTAAATCCCCACACTAAAAGGTCATTAACCTCGAAGGCATCACCCATGAAGCCTGAACGAAGTCGAATGCGGACCCGGTTTTCGGGGTTGATGAAGTCAGCAATCGGGATACGGTGAACGCTGGCCACTTCAGCGGCATCCCTTGCCTCAATCGCGCTGGGTTCGTGCCACCATCCCAGGATCGGTGACACCACGTAATTACTCACCGTGATCCACAAATCAGGGAGTTGAGCAAATGGGGTGACACCGCTTGGGTCTAATCCCGTTTCCTCATTGGCTTCACGCAGCGCTGCCGCGATCGCCGATTCGTCACTGGCTTCAACTCGCCCACCAGGAAATGCAGGTTGTCCGCTATGCGACCGGGAATTGGTGGCACGCTCAATAATGAGAACATCTTGCTGGTCGCCAAAAAGTACAAGTACGGCCGAGTGGACACCCTCACCAATTCTTGGAATGAATTGGGTCAGATCTTGGACTTCCAGTCCGTCGACCGCATTCACTAAAGGATCCAGCCACCGCGGCAAGGAGTCGAGTGACTCGGGGATCAGTGTTCCTTGAGTTAACCAATTCACCTTGTGATTCCTAAATGTTTCTGCAGTAGTGAATCAAATGTTTTCTCGTTGGGGATCGCGCCATCCCAACGCCCCGCAATAACACCTTGTGAAGTCACGAAAAAGGTGACGGGTGGTCCAGGAATCGTCAACCGTGCACGGGTATCACCCGATCGATCAATCACCGACGGATACGAGATACCGAAGTCCTGCATCAACTGGAGTGCTTTCGTGGGATCATCTTCAAGATTTATACCAATAAAATCAACTTCACCTTCAAGTTCCCGCGAGAATTTTTCCAGCAACGGCAACTCTTCAATGCACGGCGGGCACCAAGAAGCCCAAACGTTGAGGACCATGGGTTCCCCCCGAACTCGCGAGAGAGAAACAGCGGACGTGTCACCGAGACAGTCAAAAACTTGATCGGGTAATCCGGGGATTGCAGCATCAGGGTTCAGCGCGGCCGTAGGACACGGATCCAAATTCACTTCTTGCATAAGCGCCAGCAGCTCTGAATCGCGTTCAATTGCAACTTCTTGACTATCACTTCTTTTCGAGTCAGAACTTGGTTGACTTATTAAATCACCGGCAGTTTCCGAACTTGCACACGCGCTCAACAAAATAACCGCTGCCAGAACTACTGCAATGCCTCGGTAATTCTTCATGCTCGACCTTGTAACTTCACGAGTTTTTCCGCTTCTGCAAAATCCGTTGGACCCTCACCAAATGATGGGCATTTTTTGGCAACCGTGCATGCTCCGCACGCGGGTTTACGTGCGTGACAAACCCGACGCCCATGCCACAGAACAAGATGTGAAAGCCGAGTCCAATCTTTTGCCGGAAAAAGTAGTTCGATATCGCGCTCAATTTTTACCGGATCGGTATTGGTGGTCCAACCGAATCTGCGAGCCAACCGGCCAAAATGTGTGTCAATGGTAATCCCGGGAAGACCAAAAGCATTTCCCATTACGACGAAGGCGGTTTTGCGCCCAACGCCCGGCAGCGTGACAAGTTCTTCAACTGTTGAGGGAACTTCACCGCCAAAATCGTGTGCGAGTTTCGCCCCCATCCCAATAAGCGTGGTCGCCTTAGCTCGATAGAAACCGGTGGGTCGAATGAGTTCCTCAACCTCTTCCTGGTCCGCAGTCGCATAGGCTC
>CANMNM010000093.1 GCA_947499275.1 Actinomycetota bacterium
CAGGTTGATCCCTATTACTCTGTTGCATTAAAGACCGAGCTTGATCGAATGTATGAAGCCCGTTAGGAATCATCGATGAAACCAGTGAAGACCCGAAGTGGACGGTTACTGACCGCTGTGGGCAGCTTGCCGCTGCTCACCATGGATCGCATGGAGGAAATCTCACGGATCTTTGATGCTGACCCTCGGATCGCTACCGTGTCACTGGTGGGCAGCACTATCAACCCAGGCGTAGTAATTCGACAATCTGCCCCGGCCGGTGCAGTCACCGTCGTTGCTTTGGACCTTGTAGACCTGCTGGGGGAGGTTGATCCGCAGGATCCGCAGTCAGTTGAGGTCTGGGTGCAAGCTGCCACCGAACGGGGCCTGCGACATAACTGGTTGCTCTCAGATCACCGTGATGTCCTCAGTACAGAAGAAGTATTCACCTCTGTGGTTGACGAGCAAGAGTTATCGGATCCCAGTGGCGCGGCAGCCCATTACATCAGCCGTCGCAGTATCAACGCCACCACAATCACGGTGAACGTAGACATCACTTGGTTAGGACCGCACGAAACCGGAGCGCAAGTGTTGACCACCGCCGCGATTTCCGCCCTAGCGAACCAACCGAATATTGAAACAATCACGCTTACCGGTCTTGCGGATCTACCCCCATACGCGGCACATGTCACCGACAACCCGAAGGTGATTCTGCAACCGATGGATCAAGTACCGGAACAAGCCGACATTGTTTGGTACCCGAACCAGATTGATCAACGGAGCAATATCTCACAAGCTCGTGAGTTGGGACGACGCGTTGTTGCAACTTATCTTGATTTAATCGCCTATGACATTCCTCGGTACCACGGGTCAACCGATGCATGGTTGGCCTATAGATCCCTTCAACGCAAGATCGCACTCAGTGTTGACGGAATCACGACTATCAGTGTTGACGTGGCTCGACAACTCCTCGCTGAAGTGCCGCGCCTATCCGCGAAGCGGGTTAAGCCATTACCACTTGGCTTAGATCACGTGAGAGCAGAACAAGTTCCGGTGCAACCCGATGCGGATTTATCCGGTATTAAAAAGTCCTTGACCACCAAACCATTCATCGTAGTTTTGGGCAATGACTTCCAACACAAGAATCGTGATTTTGCGATTGCTGTTTGGGAAAGGGTGCTCGAGTCGGGAACACCGTGTGATTTAGTACTTGTTGGTTTGCATGTGAAAAGTAGTAGTTCCCGCGAAAGGGAAACTGAACTGATTCGCAAACACGTCGATTTGCGTGGTTCCGTTTACACCGCCGAACATGTCAGCAGTGCTAGCCGAGCATGGCTGCTCGCCAATGCCTCAGTGGCCCTTTATCCCACTAGTGCGGAAGGTTTTGGGTTTGTTCCTTATGAAGCTGCAGCCATGGGCACCCCAGCCACATTCACTAACTTCGGTCCGCTGGCGGAGATCGCGCAATTGACCGATATTCCGACAACCTGGAGCATCCAGGCCTACGCGAACGACATCATTCAACTTCTCAACAACTCAGAGGCACGAGATAAGCGCGTAAGTGAGTTGCAACGAGCAATCAGCGCTCACACCTGGGATGGATTCGCTCAGGGTCTAGCTGAATTCTTTGCCCACATAATTGAGCTGCCACCTGTTTTGACCAGCACGGTCGCTGACGGCGGCAGGGACACCGCGGCACTTTCTGCAGTTCTTTCGAGTAAGTCTTGGCGTGCTTTGGAAAAAGCGCGCAACCTGAAGTCAAAAATTAAGCCCTAACGAGACTCGCGCTAAAGGGCTTTATAACCACCGGCGGCGTCCCAAATCGAACTCGGTGAAAACACAATTAACTCCGAAGAACTGGTATCAATGCCACCCACAAGTGCACCATTGGGCATTTTGATCAAAGTCCGCAACCGCACCCCGGTGAATATAGGTTCGACATACCGAACGGCACCGTCATCAATGCGCAGCCGATACAACCAGTGAGTTCCCATTCCGTTCACGATTACATCGGCGGTGTTTTGTCCATTCCCCCACCAGGAGAAATATGTGGGTCCGGACACTTGAATGACCGATGTTGGTCCAATGGAAGGGACCCAGGCAAAAAGCGGTGGATACTTTTGGTTGGTATAGCCCTGATTTTTTGCAGTGTTCTGAGGTTGGTCGCCACCATAAGGCGTTCCATAAGAGTAATACGGCCAACCGTAATCCCCGTCGCGCTCGACGACATTGATCTGATCACCACCACGCGGACCGTGCAGGGTCGCGAGCAGCACGTGCTTGTTATCAACGAATGCGGTGGTCAAGCCTTGGGCATTGCGAAGTCCGCGTGCCCATATTTGTGATTCCCGCGGCCCGGTCAACAGCGTGGCCGTGGTGAGGTACTTGCGACTCCTCACCGGCAGTGCATCCATTTGCATGCGAGATAATGCAAAATCACCAATAGTGAAGAAAAATTGCCGTGGATTCTTCACTCCGGTGATTGACGCGAGAGCTCGCGTGATTCGACCACCCGATTGGACCAGCGGGGGAACATCTACCGCGGGATAACACGGTGAAGTGAACCAAACTGTCCCTAAAGCGTTTGCTCCTGCGCCGGTGAGATCAATCCGCGCCTCGCGCAAAACCGACCGACGACACTTGTCAGCACCAAATTCTCCATACGCGACCATCACGTTCGCACGGCTAGCATTGCGCGACATCAATGAATCCCAGTAAATATCTAGCACCCGGCTCTCAGTGGGTAAACCCAATGAACCTAACGCTCGCGAAGTACCCGTACTAATGTCAGTAACCGCGAGTTCGAAATCCCAATCCAGGCTCAGCACATTGCTGGGACCGAGGGCTGTTATGTACGGGGAACCAACGGGGACCGAAATCTTGCGCGAGGAAATTTGGTAGAACTCGGTGTCCATGACCGGCACCAGCGTGTCCGGTGCAGGTTTCTCACCAATGGCATGTGCGTTCGGTACCAACCCGGCAGTCAGGGCTAGAGCAGTGGCGACAATTGACATCCGTGAGGTGAAAAAATGCATGCGTGACCTTATCCATATTTATATTTTTTCGCAGAAAATATCTCAAAATGGCACATATTTCCCGAACATGAGCGTGAATCCTTGAATGTGCTCGGGTTAGACCGTGCCCTTGCCTCGTAACCCCTTGACACTTCCCTTGATTTTTTCCCACCGATCACCTTCTACGGTGGCGCCCATTAACGCGTTGACACCCACTCTTCGCAGCGTACGAAACGCGTGCTTGGGTGATTGTTTGAATTCAGCGGGTGCCAACTTAAGTCGGTTGCGCATCATGGTTGCTCGGCGCTCGCCACTGTGACCGGTCGCCAAAACTGTGCGACCCAGAAGTTGAACAGAACGCGAATCACCCAACTCATGTTCCATGCGAAGTTCGGGGGCCACAACAATGCGGTAACCCGCTTCACGCAAGCGCAGACACGCGGCAGCATCAACGGCATCAAGGCCCAGGGATTCATCAAACCCACCAACCTCAAGGAGAGCACTAACATTCCACAGCGTCCCCGACGCAATTACTTCCTCGGTGACCTCGATAGGTCCCGAGGCACCAGCAACCTGTGTGATCGGGTACTTCAATTGCCCACCGGCATTGACCACAATTCCTGCCCCAACAGCGCCCACCCGCACCGATTCCTCCCACAGGGAACCCATTGATTGCGCCAATGCAGAGATCTGAGCAACGTAGGTATCTGGGAACTGTGAGTCCTGATCACTCGTGAGCAGCCAGCTACACCCCAAATCACGTGCTCTGCGCAGGCCTTCATTCAAGCCACGAGCAATCCCTTCATTGTGATCATGGCGAATGACGGTTACACCGGAAACAAGACCACAATCCCGCAACACCGGGTCGGCCGTGCACGGTGATGCGTCGTCAGAGACCACGACAGGGATTCCTTGTGAACTCAGAGCGCCCACCAGGTCAATCAGGTTCGAGTCGGGTGAATAGGTGGCAACGAGTGCTAGGACCGGAGGATTCACTACCGCACTCATAAATTCAGCCTACCCACCCGCGAGAACAATGCCCTCACAAACCACAGATGAAGGTAGGGGCAGCCCTTAGTGCGCGATAGGGTTACCCGGATATTGATTCACCCCGGAGAACACCCGCTCGGAGGAAATTGTGACTCAGCCCAAACGCGCCCTGATTACCGGTGTAACCGGTCAAGACGGCTCTTATATGGCCCAGCAGCTGCTGGAAAAGGGCTATGAAGTCCACGGGCTGGTCCGCCGCTCCTCAAGCTTTAACCGGGGCCGGATTGACCACCTGCACCACGACGACCACCTACCGGGGAAGAACCTGTTTTTGCATTACGGCGACGTGACTGACGCGGCTCGGATTCATCAGTTGATTTCTGAGCTTCGCCCCCACGAGGTCTACAACTTGGCAGCCCAGTCCCACGTTCGAGTCTCATTTGACGAGCCCCTCTACACCGCTGAGGCCACGGGTATTTCAACCCTGAATGTCCTTGAAGCGATTCGTAGTGTTGATAAGTCCATTCGGTTTTATCAGGCCAGTACCAGTGAGATGTTCGGTGCGAGCCCACCTCCACAAAACGAGGAAACACCTTTTTATCCACGCAGCCCGTACGGCGCAGCGAAGGTGTATAGCTATTGGATCACCCGCAATTACCGTGAGGCCTACGACATGTTCGCCGTTAACGGTCAATTGTTTAATCACGAGTCACCGCGTCGCGGCGAAACTTTTGTGACCCGCAAGATCACGATGGCGGTTGCGAGGATCAAAAAGGGTCTACAAAGCGAATTATGGATGGGCAACCTCGACTCCATCCGTGACTGGGGTTACGCACCCGAATACACCGATGGCATGTGGCGCATGTTGCAGGCGAGTGAGCCTGACGACTTCGTTCTGGCAACCGGCACCGCTTACACGATCAAAGATTTCCTGTCGCTGGCATTTGAGCACGCCGGTTTGAATTGGGAGGAATACGTCAAGTTTGATCCTAAGTTCCTGCGCCCAACCGAAGTTGATGAATTAATCGGCGATGCTGGCAAAGCAAAAGCGAAGTTGGGCTGGGAAGCCAAGGTGCACCCACCGGAGTTGGCCAGAATCATGGTTGACGCCGACATTGCTCGTCTTGATGGTGCTCCCGAGGGGCAGTTCTAGTCACCACAATGCCTGACAACTCCAAGAAAGCGTTAATTACCGGTGTTGCCGGACAAGACGGAACGATCCTGTCCCAAATATTAATTAATGAGGGTTACCAGGTCACGGGTCTGATTAAACCGGGAACTGGCGCGGACACACTACTGCGATATGCACCGGAAGTGAGAATCCTTGAGGTAGAACTCAGCGATCAAGACCACATGGAAAAAACGCTCGTTGACACCAACCCCGACGAGATCTACAACTTTGGTGGAATCAGTTCAATTGTTGAATCGGTCAACAACCCTGAACTCACCCATGAGGTCAACGTGGGATCCGTGCAAGCAATATTGCGAGGTATGGCAAAACTCCAACAGAATTCCCATTCACCGAAGTTGGTTGCTGCAGCAAGTGGAACGATCTTTGAAGGTGTGGACAAAGCCCCGCAAACTGAAGAAAGTATTCCTGAGCCCAAGTCCCCGTATGCGCAATCCAAAGCAGAAGTAATCGCACTGCTTAAAGGCGCGCGTGAACAACAAGGCCTGTTTGCTACCGCCGCGATTTTGTACAACCACGAGTCACCATTACGCGGTGAAGGTTTTGTTACCCGCAAAATTACTATGGCGGTTGCCAAGATTTCCCAAGGACAGCAAGACATCTTGGAACTGGGTGACATCGAGGTTGCTCGCGACTGGGGTTGGGCACCGGACTACGTCAGGTGCATGCGACTCATGCTGGGTGCTCCTACCTCCAGTAACTTCATTTTGGCTACCGGTATCTCGCACCGACTTTCATTTTTTGTTCAACGCGCATTTGCGGCCGTAGGGATCACGAACTGGCAGGACTACGTGGTCAGTACCAGTGACAACCTGCGCAAAGTGGATACGAACCTGCTCGTAGGGGATAGCCGAAGGGCATACATTGAACTTGGTTGGCGCCACACGGTTGACTTTGACCAGATTGCCACACG
>CANMNM010000094.1 GCA_947499275.1 Actinomycetota bacterium
GGGTTCGCAAGTTCATTTCAGTTCGTTGCCGGAACGAGCACGCGCGATCCAAGGATTGAGCGCGGGGTTCACCAGTCGTTTGATTGCTGCATTCATAGATATCGCACTTGTCGCGATACTTGTTTTAGGCGCATGGGGAGGCTGGGAAGCGCTTCGTTACATCTTGAATGTCTTTTATACTTTGCCAGCGTTAACGGGAGTTCCATTATTGATCATCGGTTATCTGCTCATGTGGCTTTATTGGACATGGAGCTGGTCCATCGGTGGTAGATCATTAGGAAATATCTTGATGGGGTTACGCGTGCAAACCAGACACGGTGAAAACCTTGGACTGTGGTTGGCGGGACTTCGGTCAGCGCTTTCGGTCGTACTTGCACCGGGCCTGCTGTGGGCAATTTTCAGTACAAAGAATAAGTCGTTGCAAGACATACTGTTGGGAACTGAAGTGGTCTTTGATTGGGCACCTTTGTTGCCTAAGGTCGACATGACATTCGCAATGGAAGAGAACCCAAATAGTGGGGAATAACTCAATTACGACGAGTTAGCTGAATAGAAGTCGTCATTGCCGGTCGACTCAGGAAGATGATTCTCAGAAATCAGTTTGATTCGACTTCAAGTAGGTAGAGCTGATGAGTTGCTCGAGTACATGCGACAAAAATGTCAGAGCCACGTACACCCTGAAGACCAATTTGCTCTGGGTTAACGACAAATACGAAATCGAATTCTAATCCTTTGGTTTCCCTTGCGCTCAAAACTGCAATGCGAAAGTCAATCGCTGCCGGTCCGAAACCGATATCGGCTGACTTGTCACCGTATTTTTCTTGCCAATGAGATAAGAGCGTGTCCGGCAAAATAACGCAGGCGCGTCCCGCGTGACCTTCCATGGTTTTTGTGAGGAAGGCTAAAATTTCGCTTTCCCCGAGGCTCACATTGATGGTGGGCAATCCATTACGAATTGAAACCAATTCGGGTGCGGTTCCCCCCGCTTTGATTAACTGCTCGATTGAGGTTTGGACGGTCTCTTCTGTGATGCGGTAGGTGACATTGAGACTAAACAACGCCAACTTTTCACCAGCCCAATCCAAAGCATCATTCCAGTCCCGAGCACCCGCAGGATGTGACGATTGTTGCAGGTCACCCACAATCGTCATCGATTTTCTTACGGCTCGGCGTTGGATGGCTCGCCAAGCCATTTCGCTTAACTCCTGTGCTTCGTCAACGACGATATGCCCATAAATCCACTCGCGATCAAGATAAGCGCGCTCTGCGACGGTTGATGTTCGCGCGGATCGAGCATCGCGATTCCCGTAACGCATTTCACCGGCGTCCAGTTCCATGTAGTCAGAACGTGTTTCACGGGGCGCGGGAGCTGAGCGCACCCAATCACCAAGAAGTTCAGCGCATTCATCTAATAGTGCTACATCGTCGACTGTCCATGTACTTCCAACTTCTCGGAAGAGCAAACCTTGTTCTCGAGCTGAAAGAACGTCTTGGGAAGCCCGTCGAAGGAAATCACGATCAGCAAATAATTTCGTAAGCACCTTTTGTGGAGTAGTTGGCATCCACATGAGATTCAAAACTCGGCGTACATTTCGATCGTCGATAAAGTCAGCGAGCAGTTCGCTTCTTGTTTCGTAGTCAAGTTGCTCGTGCCCTTGGTCGTTGGCCAGGTTTCGCGCTAGATATTCGAGTGCGCGTTTGAGAAAAATCTCTCGATTCACATGGTAGGTACCCCGTTTAGGCAGCGATTTCACACAATCGCGAATCTGGGTTCTCGTAATGTGGAGTTTGGTTCCACCATCAGTCGTTATGTTGATTTGCGAGTCGGGAATATTTGACCAAAGGGAGACTGCGTTGGTCAATACCTGAGCCATTTTTGCTTGGCCCTTAACCGTCGAAACTTCAAATGATTCATCGAGCGTGGCATTAATTCCGGGAAAAAGTTGTCCAGGAGTTAATAAGACAATGTCAGTTTCACCAAGACTTGGGAGTACTTGATCGATGTACCTCAAAAATGCGGTACTCGGTCCCACAATCAGAATCGCATCCCTTGCCAGTCGTTCGCGGTAGGTGTAGAGCAACCAAGCGGCACGGTGCAGAGCAACAACAGTTTTGCCCGTCCCTGGTCCGCCTTGAACTACCGTAATTTGGTTGAGTGGGCTACGGATAATAATGTCTTGATCCGTCGCAATAGTGGCAAGTATGTCTGCCATTCGGCCATCGCGCGGAGCGGTGACCGCATCCTTTGCTGCTTGGTAACTGCCCTCACCAGGCTCGGTGAGGACTTCGTCGTCTACATGGGTAACAACCTGTTTCCCATCGATGGACTTGATAGAAATCCGACGACGCAAGATCGTATTCATTCGATGTGCGGTTGTTGCTTGGTAGAACGGTGCGGCATTGGGAGCGCGCCAGTCAATCAAGGCCATGTCCCCAGATTCGGTGCGCAGGCCAATTCGACCGATTCGATGGGTCTCCTGGGTATCGCTGTTAATTCTGCCGAAGTAGAGGCGGTCTCTGGCGGCTTCAACCGAACGAAGTTGGGAGCGCAAATTGTCTGCATGCGCCTCACGCTCAAGATCATCTTGCCCCGTTCCCGTTGAGGCAGCAAGGGCGAGGTTTTTCATGCGGGTAGTTAAGTGTTCTCGCTGGGAGGAGAGAAGTGAATAGGCGGTGTCTGTGAATTCTTGTTCGTCATCTAAGACACTCGACATTATTCCCTCCCTGTCCATCTAGAAATCTTGGCGGCGCTAGAAATTGGTAGCCAACTATGTCACGCCGGTAGGAGGGAGGGGTGTACCGGTCTTTGAATTCAGATAGGACAAACTCTGACCATGGCTTCTGTGCCCGATTTCCAACATGTGGTGGTTGCGCCTCCGGGTGTTGAGTTGGTCTTGGGTCACCTGAATGCCGCTAGCGTTAAGTCCAACCTGTTGGTGGAAATGCGGGAACTTGGTCGGACCTGTGCTAGCAAGGCGGCCCGGGAAATATCGGGTGTCGCGGTAGGTGAAGTCACGTACTCAGAGCTGGGTGCGCCGCTCTGGACAGGTGGAACGGTTGAAACCCACATCTCTATCTCACGGACTGGTCAATGTGCGATTGGAGCCGCATCCCATTCCAGGATCGGTATTGACATCGAGTTTACCGACCGCGATGTCAGTCGCCTGCTGAAGACATTTACGCCAGTTGAGCAGGAACTCTCTCAAGTCGTGAATCCAATTGCACTCTTATGCGCAAAGGAGGCTGCGGGAAAATCTGCGGGTGTTGGTTTAGCGGGTTCAATTCTTCGGTGGAGTGTGATTTCTTCCACGGCGGATGCGAAATCTCTTTTGGTGCGAGATTTAGAGAGCGGAAAGCAATGGCGGGTATGGATCGGTGAGATTGGGGTGGGGGATCGATCGTTGCAGTGTGCCGTTGCCCTGGGGACTGAGCTCGTCGGTAATGACTTACTCGAGATTTATGAATCCTCGCAAGTGGAAATCCGCCCAAGGGGATCGCAAGTGTGGCAGGAGGGCGCCCAGGCCGTCCGTGAGCGTGCACTCAGTGGAGTGGTGATCACGGCGTGGAACCCGGGATTGGATCGCCCCAGTTGTGAAGAAAACAATCATGCGAATGAACTGCTATTGAAACGACTTGAAACATATTGTTCTGATATTTGGGAAGCAGACGGTTTTTCACCCGATCAAACTCACCGCGAACCGGGTTTCATTGCGTGGGCGATGGAACCCGAAATTGGTTTACAGATCGCCCGCGAATTTGGTCAATTGGCGATTTTTTATTTTGAAGCAAGTGGTAATCGGGTCTTGTTGAGCGTTTGATTTCATCCCGTATCTGTTAACGGCGTGGGAGTTGCCTTGGTGCTCTTGATCACGACATCGCGATCCTTGTTATACATAGCGATCCACGTGTGTCCGGGGTGAAAGGGGACCGGGTTACCAAACGTGTCGGTGAAGGTTGTTCCTGATTGTGAATCTGGTCGAGACCACAACGCACCGAATACTTGGCCGTTGCGCATGATCATCGCTTCTCCGGTGCCTACCGTTTGGACTTCGGGAGTATTGCCACCGCCCTTGTCGAAATAGACAGACTGGGCTTGCTCCACGAACTGGATAACGGCGGTGTCAGCCCAAACCTTGCCCTCTCCCGTCTCGACTTCCTCAAAACTAGCTCGCTCACCGTTGAGCTGAATCGCATACTGGGTGCGGCTTGGGTTGTAGCGAAATTTGAGGGATGAAGAAGGCCAGGTGAGTTCTGCGCTGAAGGCAGGGCTTCCGCCGCTGGGAATTTCCTGTGCAAACGTGAAACCCATTTCTTTGGCTGGGGATACCCCTTCCAATTGCGCTAACGCGGTTTCTGCGTCAAAGAAATAATTGTAGGGAGCCCATCGAGTCGAGTCTCTTGAGTAATCCTGTGGATCCTTATTGGCCGATACGTCAATAAAAGGCGCTTCGGCAAGGGCAGGCCAGAGTTTGCTCTGGGCACCCGAAAAAGCAAATGCCGGTGAACCGTATTGAGATAAGAGCTCGATGTCGGTGATTCGAGCAGATCTCACGGGCCCAATTCGGGCGGGAATAGTCGAACTAAAAATTGCGGCTAGCCGAGTCATGCCGTACTCAATCTCTTCAACGTAAACCAGATCGGCCGCTTCCACGCCTACTTGTGGCTGGGCATTGCGCGTGTTGTCAATTTTGACGGCGAGGACCGGGGGCAAGCCAGTGGATGTGGATAGGCCCGACGGTTCGACATACGGCAACCCGGTTAGCGGATGTAAAAGTTGAGGAGGAGACGGGCTGGGTGAGGGACTGGGTTGTGCCGTTGCCGTAGGTGAATCAGCGGGGGGCGCGCTGGGGGCAGCCCCGTCATTTGATGGGGACAGTGTGCAACCGCTGACGAGAGCCAGTAGCGCGACTGCGATCACAAAGCCTTTGGGCGTGGGCACGCCATCACCCTATGGGCGAAAGAGCCTTTTCCCTCTTATTTAGGCCGTCTGATCTGGGCCGTCTGAGAACACCTGCGGCAAGGAATGAGCTGAAATGGAGGATTTTTCAAGAAACTTAGGGCCTGGGGGTTGACTATGGAGGAAAGTGGAGTAATGTGGCGCCATCGGGAGTTACTCGGGTGATTCATGAGGCGAAAGTGAGAGGTGGGGCGCATGTTTCTTGGTACCCAATCTCCGCGTCTTGATGAAAAGGGCCGTTTGGTGCTTCCGGCCAAGTATCGGGAGGGTCTGGCAGCCGGGCTGGTTTTCACCCGCGGTCAAGAAAGATCGATCGTGGTGTGGCCGAGTGCAGAGTTCGCCACCTATGCAGAGCGACTGAGCGTGGCTTCGCGATCTGATTCCAGCGTCCGCGCCTATCTCAGAGTCCTGTTTTCGGGGGCGGTCGACGAAATTCCAGACCGTCAAGGTCGAGTGATGGTGCCTCCAGAGCTTCGCTCATACGCGGATCTCGATCGAGATGTAGTTGTCGTGGGAAATGGCAGCACCCTTGAGATTTGGAATGCCCCTGCGTGGGAGGAATACCTCGCGGGTCAAGAGGCAGGCTTTTCCGCCTTGAGTGGGGAGGTAATCCCGGGAATCTTCTAATACAGATTGGCCAATGAGGTCTCCACCCGCTCTTTGATCCTGACATCACTTCCCCGATGTCAGGGCCCGCTACAGGCAACATGGTTTTGGCGAGAGTTGGTGATAGCGGGCGGAGACCTGATTGACCAAAGACAACATTTCAGAAATAAGGATTGAACCCGACCGCGAATCGTGTTCCACGAGGGAAAGAAGGAGTAATGAGCACAATTAACCAGTATCTCCACAATCAGGCCGACTTGATTCCTAGTGGAGTTCGCACCGGAGCATCCATCGTTGCTGCCGGAATTTCCACTGGCAGCTTGATCTATTTTTTGTCAATCCTCGTAGGGTCCTGGGGCTAAACCACATGTCAATAGAGCCCCGCCATACACCGGTCCTCGCGGACCGGGTTTTGGCGTTGCTGGCTCCAGCTCTTGATCAACCAAATGCGGTCCTCATCGA
>CANMNM010000095.1 GCA_947499275.1 Actinomycetota bacterium
CATCTTCACAGCAGCCGACATCACTTACGCGGAAGGTGATTCACTCCAACCCAACGTGCACATTGGATCCATAAAAACTTCCCGCGAACTTATTCCCATTCACGCACCACACGGTGGCGTCGTGATCGAGTGGCTTGCCCAAAACGGTGATCCGGTTTCCCCAGGAGCACCACTACTTCGCCTACACCCGACAGCACAGCCGGCCTAGTGATCCACTCAACATTCACACCAATTAAGGGAGAATATGCCAATGCTTAACACTGTCGCAGGTGCCAAGCATGCACGTATTTATTCGGTTGGCAGCTACCGTCCCAAGCGAGTAGTCACTAATGCTGAAGTGTGTGAACTCATCGATTCATCAGATGAATGGATTCGTGAACGATCCGGAATCACCGAACGGCGCTGGGCCGGCGAGGGTGAGTCTGTTGTCTTCATGGCTGCAGAGGCCGCAAAAGTTGCCATTGAGCGGGCTGGCATCTCTGCATCTGACATTGGACTGGTCATGGTTGCAACGGTTTCCCACCCCTACGCATTCCCGTCTGCCGCTGTTGAGGTTGGTGACCTCATTGGCGCTCGCGGCGCCCCTGCCTTTGACCTGTCTGCAGCATGTGCGGGCTTCTGTTTCGGAGTCGGAATGGCTGCCGATCTCATCCGCGGCGGTAGCGCCAAGTTCATTGTTGTAGTGGGTGTTGAACGCCTCACCGACTATGTCGACAAGCACGATCGGGGAACCGCATTTATTTTCGCTGACGGCGCCGGAGCCGTTGTCATTGGTCCTTCCGAGAGCGCCGGCATTGGGCCAACCGTGTGGGGTGGCGACGGAAGTCAAAAAGATGCAATCACCGTCAGCGGATCTTTGACGGACTACCGCGACGGGATCATCAGCCATTACCCCACCGCGACCATGGCCGGTCAACAAGTTTTCCGCTGGGCTGTGGGAGAAATGCCGAAGGCAATCAACCAAGCACTCGAAATTGCGGGCATCACCGCCGCGGACCTCGACGTATTCATCCCCCACCAGGCCAATAATCGGATCACGGATGCCCTCATTCGAGCCCTTGATCTCCCTGAGAACGTTAAGGTCGCCCGGGACATCATCACCACGGGAAACACGTCTGCCGCATCAATACCTTTAGCCATGGATGCAATGCTCCGCAGTGGCGAAGCAAAATCAGGTGATACCGCGCTACTCGTTGGATTCGGATCAGGCCTCGTGCACGCAGCGCAGGTTGTTACGCTCCCCTAGGTTTCCGCACAACAATGCGGGATAACAACACTCCACAATGAAAGGTATGAAATGAGCCAGGAAGAAGTATTAAGCGGTCTTGCAATAATCGTCAACGAAGTTGCCGGTGTTCCCGTTGATCAGATCACAATGGAAAAGAGATTCGTTGACGACTTAGACGTTGACTCACTCTCCATGGTGGAAGTTGTCATGGCAGCAGAAGACAAATGGGGTGTGAAAATCCCTGATGCTGATGCAAAGAACCTCGTCACCGTCGGTGACGCAGTGTTATACATTGAGGCAAATTCCTAAATCGAAGCTTGATGCCAAACAATTAAACAATTTGGCGAAACATCTTGGTGTGGCCAGTGTCAATGGAATCATTGAACCTTTCACTGACACTGGCACCCACTAAAAACGCATTAAACAATTCATTAATTTGGAGGATTACATGTCCCGCGAAGTTGTAGTGACCGGCATGGGGATGACCACCCCCGTCGGTGGTGACGTTGAATCGAACTGGGAAGCAATCCTCGCCGGTCGACCCGGCATCGCATTGATTGACGAACCGTGGGTCAAAGATCACCCCGCAAGAATTGCTGGGATTATGGCCGTTGATCCACTCACAATTCTTGAAAAGCATGAAACCCGCCGTATGGACCGTTCCCAGCAGTCAGCGCTTATTGCGGCGAGGGAAGCGTGGGCCAACGCGGGTTCCCCCGAAGTTGATCCAGAGCGCCTTGGCACCGTTATCGCGACCGGTATTGGCGGCATTACTTCGCTCATGGGGTCATACGACATCTTGCTTGAGCGCGGCCCTTCCCGAATCTCCCCACACATGGTCACCATGATCATGCCCAACGGCCCAGCGGCGATTGTCGGTTTGGAATTCGGCGCTCGAGCCGGAGTTCACACCCCCGTAAGCGCCTGCTCTTCCGGTGCCGAAGCTATTTCCTATGCCGCCCGAATGATTCAAAGTGGAAGAGCTGACGTAGTGATTGCTGGTGGCGCCGAAGCCGCAATCCACCCAATCACCATGGCCGGCTTTGCCGCAATGCGCGCATTGTCCACCAGAAATGACGACCCGCGGGCAGCCTCGCGCCCATATGACATTGATCGTGATGGATTCGTCATGGGTGAAGGTGCCGGAATTCTTATCCTTGAATCAGAGGATCACGCCCGATCGAGGGGGGCCGTAATCCTTGGACGCTACGCGGGTGCCGGACTGACCAGTGACGGACACCATATTGCCCAACCTGACCCAGAAGGCGCGGGTGCAGCGCGGGCAATCACTTTCGCACTCGAAGAAGCAGGACTTACACCAGCAGATATTGCACATGTCAACGCACACGCAACGTCAACGCCGCAAGGTGACATTGCCGAGGCAGCAGCAATCAGGCGTGCACTCGGCAGTGCCACAGACACCGTTTATGTTGCTGGCACAAAATCCATGACGGGTCACCTACTAGGTGGAGCCGGCGCGATCGAGTCGATTTACAGCATCCTCGCGATGCGGGACCGAAAAGCACCACCCACCGCGAACCTGGACAACATTGATCCCGAAATAGACCTCAACGTGGGTAATAACGGTCCCGTTGACCTGCCACAAGGTGACATCGCAGTACTAAATAATTCATTCGGCTTTGGTGGACACGACGTCGCCGTAATTTTCAGGAGTGTCTAACATGACAACGGCGACGCAAAAAACCGAACTGGATCCGCGATCGCCCCTAGTAAGACTTGCTAAGTTTTTTGACGACGGTGAATTCACCGCAATCACTCCGATTGACGACAGCGGGGTTCTCTCTGCGGTGGGATCCGCAGGTGGTGTGCACTGTGTTGCATTCTGCACCGACCCAACCGTGCAGGGTGGAGCGATGGGCGCGGTCGGCTGCCGAGCAATTGTCACCGCTTATGACCGCGCGCTGGCTGACTCTGCTCCCATTGTCGGGATTTGGCATTCCGGTGGCGCTCGCCTGCGTGAAGGTGTTGCAAGCCTTGATGGTGTCGGTCGTACGTTTCTAGCGATGACTCAGGCAAGTGGCAAGGTCGCCCAGATTTCCATTGTGCTTGGCCCTGCAGCCGGTGGTGCAGCCTACGGCCCCGCGCTGACCGACATAGTGGTTCTTGGTCCAGCCGGGCGCATTTTTGTTACCGGTCCTGAAGTCGTGCGATCTGTCACCGGTGAAGACGTTGATATGGACCGGTTGGGCGGGGCTGAACCGCATGGCCGTCGCAGCGGAGTTGTTCATATCACCACCGACAGTGAAGAAGAAGCCATCAACAAAGGCATTCAGCTCGTCAAACTCTTAGGCCACCAAGGTTCCCTAGACCTCAGCAGTATCGCCGACCGCGATCTAGGAGAACTCCTTCCCGAATCATCACGTCGCGCCTATGACGTGCACCCCCTCGTTGAAGCTTTTGTTGACCTTGATTCATTCGTGGAGATTCACACCAATTGGTCACCCAACATTGTTGTGGGCCTAGGTCGTCTTGGCGGACGAACAATCGGAATTGTCGCTAACAACCCCCTGCGACTTGGTGGTTGCCTTGACTCCTCCAGCGCCGAGAAGGCATCACGCTTTGTCCGGATGTGCGATGCCTTCGGTGTGCCTCTTGTTGTACTGGTTGACGTCCCTGGCTATCTCCCAGGACTTGGACAAGAGTGGGAAGGTGTTGTGCGTCGCGGGGCAAAGCTTCTGCACGCATTCGCCGAATGCGTTACTCCCCGAGTAACCGTTGTTACCCGAAAGGCCTACGGAGGCGCTTTTGTCGCCATGAATTCATCTTCGCTGGGCGCGACCAAGGTGTTCGCTTGGCCAAATGCTGAAGTTGCCGTCATGGGCTCCGTTGCCGCAATTCGAATTCTGCACCGACGCCGCTTAGCTGATGTCCCCGAAGATAGTCGTGAGCAGGTCGAACTTGAACTGGCAGCAGAACATGAAGTGATCTCCGGTGGGATTAAACGAGCCGTTGACTTGGGAGTCGTCGATTGTGTTGTAGACCCCAAACTCACCAGACGAGCTGTTGCTCAAGTAATCCTGGACACACCGGGTGCCCGCGGCAATCACGGCAATATTCCTTTATAGATTTTCTTGCAGGTGGCCTATAAAAGACGACTTAGGACACGTTGTGCAGCACCCGGATATTCGAGTCTGAGTGTGTGACTCGGAATGCTTCAAGTTCTTCATCCCAGGGTTGCCCAATCAGCCGTCGAATATCCTCGACCGCAGATTCACCCGTTGCATTTAATCGCACGAGAAGAGCGCGTAGGCGCTCTTCGTGCACCATGACGTCTCCGTAGGCCCCGATTGTGGCTCGGAAGAGTCCAAGCTCCGGGGTTGCCGCAAACCGTTCGCCTTCATGACCGTCACTGGGATCCTCGGTTACTTCATACCTCACCTGGCCAAATGCCAAAAGTGAACTTGCAATTCGAGAGCCCATACCTTGTTTCCCGGCCCAAATAATGTGACTTCTCAGTTGGCCAGGCGCAACCGGCTGCGGCGCCCACGCCATCGGCACATCGGCGCCCAGAACCTTGGCCATTGCCCACTCAAGGTGGGGCGCAACTGCATTCGGGCACGAGTGGATAAAGACCACACCATGACCCTGAGCGGAATCAGCTCCACTGCGTGAGTAACTACTTGCTGACATGTTGACCTCCTTGTTGTGAATGACGCCTTCCCCAGCGATTTCACAATCAGATCAACAGTTTTTCAAACCAACATCTTTCTAACCCGCAGCGTTCTTAACTAGGCCAAGTCTAACCCTGAGCGGTCAGTTCCCTCCGCATTGACCAGAATTCGACCGAATTTCCATTTTTTCTCGTGCCAGAAGGCGCGCTTGCTGATAAATCTCAACTTCTGGATACAACTACAGCGTCGTACCCGTTCCCCCTATACTTTCCCTCGTAAACTATCTGGGAGGCCTAGGCCTTACCGGAATTCACCTGAGAAAAGGACTGAACTCACATGGCAATGGCAACCCCCGCCCCCCGCGTTTTAGCCGACTTCGCATCACGAACCGCGATCGCCCAAATTGCCCTCGTTGTGGGTGGCGCCGCACTCGTTGGTATCGCGGCACAAATTGCTATCCCACTTCCGTTCACCCCCGTTCCCCTCACTCTTCAGACCTTCGCGGTGTTGCTGGTTGGAGCATCCCTTGGATCACTTCGCGGGGCTTTGTCCATGGTTGTCTACCTCCTCGCGGGAATGGTTGGAGTGCCCTGGTTCGCCGAGGGTAGTTCCGGCTACAGTCCAAGCTTTGGTTACATTATTGGGTTTATCGTCGCAGCTTTTATCGTTGGACGTCTCGCCGAGCGTGGAGCAACAACGACTGCACTTCGCACCGCAGGCTTGATGGTCATTGGCAACCTGGCAATCTACGCGGTTGGTGTTACCTGGCTCAAGTTCGCAATTGATGCCGACTGGGCAACCGCAATGAGTCTTGGTGTTGTTCCGTTCCTGATTGGTGATGCCGTCAAGATTGCACTGGCTGCAGGACTCCTTCCACTTGCGTGGAAGGGTCTTGAAAAAATGCAGTTGCGCAACAACTAATTGGCCAACAATTAATTTAGCGCGGCGAGTACTTCATCAACCATTGCCGTGGTCGTTCCTGGGTGCAGGAAAACTAGACGACCCACTGTTTCACCACACCAGGTTGATGAAGTAACAAACGCAACTTGTCGGGACAAAAGGTCTGTTGACCATTTGTCGTAGTCTTGAGCCCTCCAACCCGTGCGTCGGAAAAGCACAACGGAGAGATCCGGTTCGCGGATAAGTTCAAAATTTGGG
>CANMNM010000096.1 GCA_947499275.1 Actinomycetota bacterium
GAACTCCAGATGGCGCAGATGAACTATCGGCTAACCCAAGTAGAAACTTGCTTTATCTCCACCAACCCGCTCTACAGCTACTTGTCGTCAAGTTTGGTGAAAGAGGTTGCGACTCATGGCGGCAACGTCAGCGGTCTGGTACCTGAAGTCGTGTTGAAGCGCTTAGAAGTCAAATTATCCAGCACAATATGATGGTGCAGTTTTCCCAATAGTTAAACAAGAATCAATGTCAGGAGCAAGCGTGGACGTGCAGGAGAGACTCGACGAGCTCACCGTTTTGGTGGAAGATGCGAAATCCATGCCTTTTTCGGCTTCATGCATTGTTAATCGGTCGCAAGTACTCGATATCATCGAAGAGATTCGCCAACTCATGCCCGAGTCGGTGTATCGAGCTGATGAACTATTGGCGGACCGAGAGGCGGTTGTTCAAGATGGACGTCGCGAGGCAGATCGCATTCTTGCCCAAGCGAGGGCAACTGCTGACTCCTTGGTGTCTGAGCACGAGGTCTATCTGACCGCGGTCGAGGAAGCGAACGCTCTTCGACATGAAGTGGCGGCCCAGACCCAGCAAATGCGAATTGAAACTGATGACTACATCGATGGAAAATTAGCCACTTTTGAAATTACTCTGCAAAAGACACTGCAAACGGTTGATCGGGGTCGTGAGCGCCTACGAAGCCAGATGTACCAAGAACTGGCTCCCGATGCGAGTCAGACCTCTGAGTTTTTTGACGCACAAACGGATCAGTGAGTCTCATGGCAATTGATTCCCCCGTCGAACCGGGTTCATTCCACGTGTCCCTTACTCATTTACCCCGCCGGCCGGGAAACATGTGGGAGTCAGCGCTGGAATTCATCGCCCCGCCGCAGCTTGAAGTGGGTATGGCTCGGCTTGCGCCGGGGAGCAAGATGCCGGCAGATATCCGGATTGAGTCAGTCCTTGATGGCGTTCTGGTCAACCTTGACTTTGAATTTGAGGTTGAAGCCGAATGCGCGAGGTGCCTTGAGCCATTCATGTGGACGGATGAAGCCCACGTGACCGAGCTCTTTCTCTATGAAGAAACGGATTCACGTGGGCGCGTTATTCCCGCGGTCCTTGATGAATCTGATGAGCTGACCGTCTTTTATGTCCGGGACGACAGTGTGGACCTACTTGAGGTCGTCCGGGACGCAATTGTGCTTGACCTACCACTTTCGCCGCTGTGCCAACCCGACTGCCTGGGGATTTGCCAAGAATGTGGGGAAAAACTCGAAGATGCCCCGCACCAGCACGAGAGCCGGGACCAAAGGTGGGCGGCCCTCGAGGGACTATTGGATCCGCCCAAAGCCGACCCCTTAGGCTAGATCAAATAGCACTAGTGCGATACTTCACTGCGCAAACGAGTGCAACCACTACTTGAAAGAGGATCCAGTGCCAGTTCCCAAGCGGAAAACCTCGCGATCTAACACCCGTCATCGACGGTCACAGTGGAAAGCCGTTGCGCCTAATTTGGTCATATGTGTTCGCTGTAAGGAAAAGCGTATTTCCCATATTGCATGCCCAACTTGCGGAACCTACGCAAAGCGCCGCGTTCTCGACGTTTAGTAGAACACTAACTATCCGAATCAAACGGGGGAGTTATTGCTCGCAATGAACGCAGACCAGTATTCGATAAACACTCTGCTCGCGGTGCTGGATTGCGAGTGTGAAAAAGAATTACTCGAACTAGCTTTGGTTCATCGTTCATTTTCATATGAGAACGGTGGCATCCCCACCAACGAGCGACTTGAGTTTCTGGGAGATTCGGTCCTGGGCGTAGTTGTTACTGACTTTCTTTATCGTGAGTTCCCCGATCTCCCAGAAGGATCCTTGGCTCGAATGCGAGCCTCCGTTGTCAATTCACAGGCATTAGCTGACGTTGCACGAACTCTTGGACTTGGCCAGTACGTACGTTTGGGCCGAGGTGAAATAAGTTCGGGCGGCAGTGAGAAGACTTCCATTTTGGCCGACTCGCTCGAAGCGGTAATCGGAGCGATCTATCTGTCGGGCGGAATCGTTGCCGCTGGCCAATTTATTCATCGAATTTTCGACCCCATGATCCTGGCTGCCTCAGAGTTGGGCGCTGGCTTGGATTGGAAGACATCCCTGCAGGAGATTTGTGGAGTAGTGGACTTGGCATTACCCATCTATCTCGTCACAGACTCAGGACCTGATCACGCAAAAGAATTCACGGCGCATGCTCAAATAGCCGGCGAGAATCTGGGATTTGGTGTGGGTAGTTCAAAAAAGGCGGCCGAGCAAATTGCTGCAGAACAAGCCTACGGTGAGTTAATAAATCGGTTCCCCCATGCCCGAACTTCCTGAGGTCGAAGTAGTACGTGCAGGGCTAGAAAATTTAGTGTTGGGGTCCAAAATTGGTGCGGTGCGTATCCACCATGAACGAGCGGTTCGCCAAAATGTCGGTGATTTAACCCAACAACTTGAGGGTGCCACAATTGTCCGAGTCGCGCGCCGCGGGAAATACATGTGGCTTGAACTTGATCGTCCGTTCGTCTTGATGATTCATTTGGGCATGAGCGGCCAGATTAGAGTCAATGATTCGCCATCAGAGCACTCACATGTTCGACTGGATTGGAATGTGATTCGAACGGGTGAGCCGAATCGCTATTTTGAATTTGTGGATCAACGAACATTTGGTGGATTGCGCATCTCCGATCAGGATGACAATGGTGAACCCTCGGCAATTTCTCACATTGCGAGAGATCCATTCGATCCGCTCTTTGACGTTGGTCAATTCGCAGATTCCCTCGTGAAACGCTCGACTCAGGTCAAAAGAGCGATACTTGATCAAAATCTCATTTCCGGGATCGGGAATATTTACGCGGATGAGTGTTTGTGGCGTGTCGGCCTCGACGGAGCCACTCCATGTGAACGACTTGATCGGTCGACCGCAGTAGAGATCGTGACCGCTGTCACGCAAGTGATGAATGAGGCGCTTGTTGCTGGGGGGACGAGTTTTGATAGTTTATATGTGAATGTAAACGGCGAATCTGGCTACTTTTCCCGGTCATTATCAGTTTATGGCCGCGAAGGAGCACCCTGTGAACGTTGCGGAAATCCCATTACGAGAAGCCGGTTCATGAATCGATCGAGTTTCCATTGTCTTACCTGTCAGCCCCCGTGGTTGCTGCCGTAATAAGACTTTGCACACCGATAGGATCGGGCTCACTATTGAACCTTGTGCACACAACCAGAGTGATCTGGATGAGTGCCAAATTGACAGGATGATTAACGCGCCGTGCATCTAAAATCTCTCACCTTAAAGGGATTCAAGTCCTTTGCGTCGTCGACGTCACTTCAATTTGAGCCCGGAGTTACGTGTGTTGTGGGCCCCAATGGTTCAGGTAAATCAAATGTGGTGGACGCGCTCGCGTGGGTGATGGGCGAGCAAGGAGCAAAATCTTTGCGCGGCGGCAAGATGGAAGACGTAATTTTCTCCGGGACTTCAGGTCGGGCTCCATTAGGCCGCGCAGAAGTATCGCTCACCATTGACAACTCTGACGGGGCACTGCCGATTGAATTCGCCGAAGTAACGATTTCGAGAACACTGTTCCGCAACGGTGGTTCGGAATACGCAATCAATGGTGAGCAGTGCCGGTTGCTTGACGTTCAGGAGTTACTCAGCGATTCCGGGATTGGTCGCGAGATGCATGTCATTGTTGGTCAGGGTCAACTTGATTCAATCTTGCATGCAACCCCTGAGGATCGTCGCGGCTTTATCGAAGAGGCTGCAGGTGTCTTGAAGCACCGCAAGCGCAAGGAGAAAGCCCTTCGCAAGCTTGACTCAATGGCGGCTAATCTCACCCGCCTCAATGATTTAACCGCTGAACTACGTCGCGCACTTAAACCACTTGGTCGACAGGCTGAAGTTGCTCGGCGGGCAACCGTGATTCAAAGTGATGTCCGCGATTCACGTCTTCGCCTCATGGCCAACGATCTATCGGACCTGCGTGTTGCTTTGGAAGCCGAGGTTGCAGACGAAAGTGCCTTACGCGAAAAGCAGGCTGAAGTAGAGGCAAAAATCGCGATCCTTCGCGAACGCGAGAACCATGCGGAGTCACTTGAACGTGAGCTAGGACCAGAGCTAGCAAAGAGCCAAGAAACATGGTTTGCGCTAAGTAGTCTTCGCGAGCGGTATCTCGGGTTAGTGCAATTAGGTGTTGAGAAGGTCCGAAACCTTGCACCCGAACCTGAAGAAGAGAAATCAGGGCGCGAGCCTGAAGCGCTGGAGGCGGAGGCTCGCTCCTTGCGTAGCCAGGAGTTTGAATTAACTCGCCAAGTTGAATCATTGAGCCAGGGCTTGGCTGAGGCAGAAAGTGCCGAGCAGGGCGCCATTAGGGATCTGAGCCAGGAAGCATTACGGGTTGCCAACATTGAGAGCGCCCAGATAGCCCATCGTAAAAAAGTTGATGATCTAACAGCATCAAAGAACAACATCAGCGCGCGTCTGGAAACCCGGGAAATAGAGCTGACACGTCTCGCTGCCCAAATTGGCGAGGCCAAGGAACGAAGTCAAGCGGCCCAAGCGCAATTCCAAGAAGTTGAAGTGTCCGTGATTTCACACGGGGCAGGGGAAGAAGGGCTGGACTCCGAGCACGAAATCTCACAGGATTTGCTCGCGCGCGCAGACACCAAAGTTCGCGAATTACTGAGCGAAGAAGCCCGACTTGATCGTGAAAAAGCTGCATCTACCGCGCGACGTGATGCACTTGCTCTAGGTCTTGAACGAAAAGATGGATCGGCAGCCCTGGTTGATTCCGGCCTTGAGGGATACATCGGAACCTTGAGTTCTTTGATTCATGTTGAACAAGGTTATGAAGCCGCAGTTGCTAGCGCACTAGGAAATTTGTCCTCTGCGGTTGTCGTATCAAATATCGACCTAGCCATGGACGCGCTCGTGTTTTTGAAAAATGAAGAAGCAGGTAGATCCAATGTGTTGGTCGCCGAGTTCCCGGCTGAACCGGTTCATCATGCGGGCTCAGCACCCGCCGGCAGATGGTTGATGGATTGTGTTCAAATTGACCCAATTGTGTCATCGCAAGTTCGGGCCCTTCTCAACCGTTTCGTAGTTGTTGATTCCCTGGACGAAATGCGTGAGAGCGCCCGAGCGAGCCTCGGAGTTTCTTTGGTAAGTCGTCAAGGAGATTCCATTGATGCAGGAATAATCGAAGGCGGATCAACGAATAGTCCCAGCCTGCTGGAAGTCCAAGCAGCTTTTGATCAGTCAGAAACCACACTTTCACAAATTGAACAGGAATTACAAAGAATTGTTTTCGAATTGGCAGCTGCCAAAAACGAACAAGAAATCGCGGTTAAACGAGTTGAATCAGCGCTCTCACTACTTCATGAATCCGACGCAGAGCTCGCTGCAATAGCCGAAAAACTTGGTGCCCTAGGGCAGCTTTCCCGAAATGCATTGTCCGAGGCCGAGCGGCTTGAAGCGGCCATGTTGAGTACCCAAGCAGCGGATGAGCGGGATCGAGAATTACTGGCCGGTCTGGCTGCGCAGTGGGAAACCTTGCAGGGCTTGGACGTACCCAACGTGGGTGAGGACCAAAGGGAGACCTTGGAACAGGCTTTAGCCCAAGCACGAGCACACGTCGTCGATTCGAGGCTTGCGGTGCGCACGGCAGAAGAGCGGGTTCGGGCGATAGGAGAGCGCGCTGTCGCCCTTGAAAGAGATGCCCAAAGTGAACGCAGCGCTCGGATTGCGGCAATAGAGCGTCGTGAACGCCGAGCATCGTCTTTGATTGTTGCTCAAGCGCTGCTCACGGGTGCCAAGGTGGCGTTGACCTACACCGAAACGTCAGTGGCACTTGCCCAAAGATCACGGACGCATGCCGAAGTGTTGAAAAAGGAACGTGACGCCGAGTTAGTGTTCGTTCGCGGGGAAGTACGAACTTTGGTGGACGTACTGGAAAATTTGAAGGACAGTGTGCATCGAGATGAAGTTGCTAGAGCAGAGCA
>CANMNM010000097.1 GCA_947499275.1 Actinomycetota bacterium
CGAGTGCCCACCAACGGTGATCATGATCGTTGCTGCGGCAACATGTCCCTCATAGCGAGCAATATGTAAAGTGAAGTGGTCGCCTAGGGCGTCACACATTCTTTCGAAATACACCAAGCCTCGTGGGGTGAATCCATCACGCGCGGCCGTCTCAACATAAATAGCATGGAATGCAGCCAGGTCAGCGCGCGTTCCGACCGAGATCTCAACTCCGGACTTCTCAGCTTTACGGACGTTTCTCCGCCACAGTTGATTGAACCCGGCGAACACATCAGCTTCGGTTCTACCAGCAAGTGGAATCTGAAAAACATAACGTGGCTGCACGTCACCAAAACCAGCACCAACATTGACTTCCTGCACAAATCCAAGTGAACGCAATGAATCAGTCAATTCCACCCCCACCGAAAACACCCGATCCGCAATAACATCACCGAGTAAAGAGACGTTGTCGATCGACGTTTTAATCGTTTGCGCATCCCACTGCCGCAGGGGAACCGCTGGACCCATCTTTAATTGAAAAGCGCCACGTCCTTTGATATGCGAGATGAGTGGTGACAACCATGAAGAAAGATCGTCGCTTTCCCAATTAATGATCGGGCCCTCGGGAATGTAGGCCAGAGATCGCTGGGGCAATTTAGGAATAGGGCGGTACAGAACAAGTGCTACACCAACGAGGGTCGAGTCCTGAAACCAACCAATGGACTCGGGCCGCCAACCGACTTTGACACTCCCCCAAGAAGGAAGTTGAAGGAATGAAACCCCGAGTGAACCTGATGCGATCACACCATCCAGGTAATCAGAATGCTGCTCGGTGCTAATCCGACGGACTTCGAGTTTCATGCGGCACCGTCGGTACGTGAGGATTGGTCACGAAAGGAATGAACTCGGGTGCGCACCCATTAAGCCTATGCCTAGAACACGTGTGATTATTTCCGGATAAGAATCTACACGCCGAAGCGACTCCTGATGCTAGGCTCCACGTATGGGAATTCTGTTTGTGCCACTCACACTTGTTTTAGCTTGGGTTTTCGCGCTGCTGAATTGGACAACTCCGTGGGGGGCAGGGGATCCTACCTTCAGCGAAAATGCATTGGCCTGGATGTTCTTCCTGCCTGCTGGCATCATGTTCATCACGAGTGGTTTCATGCACACCGTCCTAGCCAAGTCGACCGCAAAGAACATTGGATGGGTCACGAACGGATTCCAGAAGGAAATTGGATTTGTCAGCTGGGGACTGGGTGTAGCAGGCCTGGTTGCCTCTGGCATGGGTTCTGACGCCTGGATCGTGTTGACCATTGTCATTAGCTTCTTCTTGCTTCTTGCGGCAGTTCAACACATTTTTGAGATTGTGAAATCGAAGAATTTATCTCCAGGTAACACGATTATCTTGATTTACGATATTGGTCTCCCAATATCGCTGTGGGCTCTGCTGATCTCAAACGGAAGTTTTAGTTCCTAACGCAGATCAACAACGACGGGTGCGTGGTCTGAGGCGCCTTTACCTTTACGGGCTTCACGATCAACGTAAGCGTCACTCACCCGTGTAGTGAAGGCAGCATTCCCGTACACCAAATCAATGCGCATTCCCCACCCGCGGTGAAATGAGCCATTGCGGTAATCCCAGAAAGTGTGCGGCTCACCCTTGAGTGAACGCGGCATTACCTCACTCAAACCAAGATCAGAAAGATCAGTCAACGCTGCCCGCTCAGCGGCGGTCACGTGGGTTGAATCGGCGAACTGGGAAATATCCCACACGTCTGCGTCAGTGGGTGCAATGTTGTAGTCACCGATCGCGGCAAATGGCAGATCCGGATTGGCGGCCAACTCTGATTCAACCGTTGCATTCAAAGCCTTAAACCATTCCAACTTGTAGTTGTAATGGTCGTGCCCAGGTTCGCGGCCATTTGGGCAGTACAAACTCCATACACGAACCCCGCCACAAGTGGCGCCAATTGCCCGGGGTTCTGCCGCACCTTCAAAGTCTGGTTGACCAACTAAACCGCGAACGACATCGGTTGCACCCACCCGAGTCAGAATCGCAACACCATTCCACCGACCCGAACCGTGCGTGAGGGCCTCATAACCGGCGGCCTGAATGGGCATGTGCGGAAACGCTTCATCGGTGCATTTGAGTTCCTGTAGTGCCACAACATCAGGCTGGGCGCTTTCCAACCACTCCACCACCCGATCGATCCGGGCCCCAACTGAGTTCACGTTCCAAGTAGCAATCCGCACGTGCGCAAGCCTACGTGTGCACCCATCTATCTTGCCCACACGTGTAGAGAGCCCCCGAGCGAGGACTTGTAGTCACGAAGATATGTTATTGTGACTACATGGAAATCGGTGTTAGACAAGCAAAAGCGCAACTGTCTGATCTATTGCGCCAGGTTCAAACAGGCACGGAGATCGTGATTACTGACCGCGGCAAGCCGGTTGCGCGACTCTCCGCGATTCAACTATTGCAGGAGTCTTCACCAGCAATGACGAAAGGAATCCTCGAAGGGTGGGTAACACCGCCAGTGGAGCCTGGACCTTGGAGCAGTTTTGAACCACTAGTTGACGCATTGCCCTCTGGTGTCACCACACGTGATCTGTTGAATCAAGATCGGGATGACGATTGATCATCTATTTGGACAGCAGCGCATTGGTCAAGAGATACATCCAAGAGGACGAATCTTCTCACGTTCAATCACTACTCAAACTCAATGAGACTTTTGTGGCTTCCGAACTCGTGGTGGTTGAGGTTCGTCGGGTATTAGGCAGGATAACCAATCCCATTGAATCGAGCCTTGCCGCTGCGATGTTTAAACATGATCTGGACCAGGTTCATTTGATTGCCATGACGCGAAGCCTCGTTGAGTTGGCAGCAGATATCGCCGCTAGGTCCCAGTTGAGGTCCCTCGACAGCATTCACCTGGCAACTGCCGTAACGACGGAATGCACACACTTCCTTACATTCGACCTTAAGCAAGCACAGGTTGCCACAACTTTTGGACTGGCCCTTCTGGCTGAGGACTCGATCGAATTCGTGAATCCACTTTCGTAGAAAGGGGGCAGCGCACAGCGAATCTGTGGGTGCAGATAACCTACGGGGGCAGAAACCCTCCTGTCACGGAACGACCGTGACCGTTTAGTCCGAAGGAGGTGGGTTAATTCATGCGTAAATACGAAGTCATGGTCATTCTGGACTCTGAACTCGAAGAAAAAACAATTGCCCCCAGTCTCGACACATTCCTTAATGTGATCAAGGCAGACGGTGGCACTGTTGAAAAAGTAGATTTCTGGGGCAAGCGTCGCTTCTCCTATGAGATCAACCACAAGACTGAGGGCTACTACGCCGTCATTGAGCTGTTGTCGACCCCAGAAGCTGTCGCTGAACTGGATCGTCAACTTTCACTCAACGAAGCTGTCGTCCGCACCAAGGTGATTCGTCCTAACTGGTCCGTTGCGGTTAAGGCTTCCTAATGGCTGCCGGGGATATCAACGTGACGGTTGTTGGCAACTTGACCAACGATCCTGAACTGCGCTTCACCCCCAGCGGCGCCGCTGTTGCTTCATTCACCGTTGCTACAAGTTCACGTTACTTGGACAAGACAACGAATGAATGGAAAGACGGGGAACCGACCTACTTACGGTGCAGTGTGTGGCGTCAATACGCCGAGAATGTTGCCGAGTCACTTACAAAGGGAACTCGCGTAATGGTTTCAGGCAAGTTGAAGCAGCGCTCCTATGAAACTCGCGAGGGCGAAAAGCGAACAGTGATGGAAGTTGAAGTCGAAGATGTTGGTCCCGCATTGCGTTATGCAACAGCGAAGATCAATCGAGTTCAGCGCACCGATGGTGGATTCAGTTCCGGTGGCGGTTCTGCAGCACCTGCAGACGATCCCTGGGCAACTGATGCACCTCCTGCAAACTTTGACGAACCACCCTTTTAATCACGCAATCACGCTAATTTATCAATAATAACTTCGAGGAGTTAAGAAAATGGCACGCGACAACAAGCGCCAACAGATGTTGGACAAGAACAAGATGGTGAAGGCAAAGGCCTGCGCTTTCTGCAAGAAAGAAGTGAAGGGTCTTGATTACAAAGACGTAAACCTACTTCGCAAATTCATTTCCGATCGGGGCAAGATTCGTGCTCGCCGGGTAACAGGTAACTGCACCCAGCACCAGCGCGATGTCGCCATGGCTGTGAAGAATGCCCGTGAAATGGCACTTCTTCCCTACTCAGCGGCAACGCGGTAAGTAAAGGAGACCCACAATGAAACTTATCCTCACTCAGGAAGTCAGTGGACTGGGAACTGCTGGAGACATCGTTGAAGTAAAGGACGGCTATGGCCGCAACTTCCTACTTCCCCGAGGCTTCGCAATCTCATGGACCCGTGGCGGCGAAAAGCAGGTCGTACAAATCAAGCGCGCCCGCAAGGTGCGCGAGGTTCGTGACCGTGACCATGCCAATGAAATCAAGCAGTCACTTGAATCAATGGTGATCATTGTGCCTGCAAAAGCAGGAGCAACTGGAAAGCTCTTCGGTTCAATTACCACTGCCGATATTGCTGGAGCGGTTAAATCTGCCGGCAATATTTCAATTGATAAGCGCAAGGTGCACTTGGCCGGCGCAGTCAAAACGGTTGGCAAGCACAATGCCACCGTTGAGGTGCATCCTGGTGTCACCGCGAAGGTCACCTTTGAGGTAGCAGCAAACTAGTAACTCGCAACACACAATGGTGGGGCTGGCTCGCAGGAGCAGCCCCACCATTGTTTTGCCATTCCAATCATTGTCATAATCAACCCATGACTTCCCAATCCTTCGAGCAAGCGCCTGCAACAGATGAGGCCGAGGTTCATATCCGATTTCTTGCAGCTGAGGAATCCGGTGTTCTTGTTGACCTTGTTCGCGAGGCCTATGGCGATACTTATGACGCCGAGTGGGTATATCAACCCGATCAAATTGCGCACCGGATCAACGCGAATACACTTCGCAGCGCGATCGGTCACCTTTCTGATGGCACCATTCTTGGCCACATGGCACTCATGGTTGAGGAAACCACGGAGCGCGTCATGCATGCGGGGGTGGCCGTTGTCCGTGATGCGGCCCGGGGCCATCATGTTTTTGAGAGATTGAAAAGGTTTGCCGCGGAGTGGGCCACAGAAGCTGGTTACTTGGGGATATTTAGCGAAGCGACTGCCGCGCACCCATATTCACAAAAAGCAAACATCGCATTGGGCGCGCATGAAACAGGATTCTTGCTGGGGTGGATTCCGTCAACGGTGAGCAACAATGCAGCACTTGATCCTGATGCCCACCGTCAGTCGGTGGCATTGTTTTATTTGAAGCTCAACAGTGGCGAGAACCGACCCATGTTCGTTCCGCAAAGACACCAGGCAATCGTGGCTTCCATTCTGGAAACCTCGGGCCTTCACGGTGAAATTGTCAAGGCTTCATCTGAAATACAAATTGTCGATGAATCGGTTCTCACCGTTGAAGAAAAGGATGACCACAACTCAGCTGTAATTCATGTCGAGGTTCCAGGACACGACTTAGCGCGAGTCGTGACACTTATTCGCAGGGAGCAACTGGAGGCGAAAGGTCGTGACGCCGTCTACCTTGATCTGCCGTTGCAAGTTCCCCAGACACAAATTGTTCTTGAGCAACAAGAGAGCGACCTACAATTTAGCTTTGCTGGAATCTTTCCCAACCGAGATCGCAACGGAGATGTCCTGCGCCTGCAGTCATTCGGAGACGTTGATCTACATACCGCTGACATTGTGACAGCGTCAGATCACGGTCAAGAATTGTTGGCGTACGTGTTGGGTGATCTACGCGCATCGCAATAGAAAATGAAAGTGGGCGAGCAGCTTGGCCGCTCACCCACAATCGATTGAAAAATCTTAACTAACGGGTGCACCAAACTTATTATCACCAGGGGTTCCATTACCCACCCAGAACACGATCAGCACAATGCCTCCGATGAATGGAATAA
>CANMNM010000098.1 GCA_947499275.1 Actinomycetota bacterium
CACGGTTGTGTCAGGGATTCCATGGCAGATCACCTCGTTGAGTGAGGCGCAAAGACTGCGGGGATATCCGCGATACCCCAATGTTGACGGGTAAGCCCCATGGTCACAGAGGTATTCATGTCCGACTCGATCAAGTTCCTCGGTGGTGATGCCAGGGGACACCGCCTTGCCCACCTCTTGGAGCGCATTCGCGGCTATTCGCCCAGCTATTCGCATGGCGTCAATGGTCTCTTCGGTTTGGACCTCGGGCCCGGTGAATGGACTGGGTCCACGCTTACCCACGTATTCCGGGCGTGCAATATTTACCGGCACCGTACGGGTAGGCCCTAAGACCCCGGGTGTCAGCGGTGCACGCGTGCGCAGACTCATGGGTGGAGTCTAATGCGCGTTAGACTCACACCCGAAACGTCACATATTTGTTTGCGCATCCACGATCAAGATTCATAAGGGAGAGACATGAGTTGGTACTACTGCCTAGAGCACATGAAGTCCGAGCCAGAAGACGGCTGCCCAAACTCTGAGCGGATGGGTCCTTATGCGACCCAAGGTGAAGCCGATGCAGCTCTGGAGCAGGCTGCGGAACGTAACGCCGCTTTTGATAAGGACGAGGACTGACACCCACTTAGTTCATTGGCAATGAAAAAGGACCCGCACAATGTGCGGGTCCTTTTTATGAAGTAAAAACTTCAGAGGAAGATTACTTACGACGTGCGGTCTTCTTTGCTGCCTTGCGAGGGGCTGCTTTCTTTGCTGCCTTGCGAGGGGCTGCTTTCTTTGCTGCCTTGCGAGGAGCTGCTTTCTTTGCTGCCTTCTTGACAGTGCGCTTGGCTGCTGCCTTGCGAGGAGCTGCTTTCTTTGCTGCCTTCTTGACAGTGCGCTTGGCTGCTGCCTTGCGAGGAGCTGCCTTCTTTGCTGCCTTCTTGACAGTGCGCTTGGCTGCGGTCTTCTTTGCAACCTTCTTTGCTGCCTTGCGAGGAGCTGCCTTCTTCACAGTCTTCTTCGCAGTTGCCTTCTTTGCTGCCTTGCGAGGAGCTGCCTTTTTGACAACTTTCTTGCGTACAGCTTTCTTTGCTACCGCCACGATGCCTCCCGTGTGGAGTGATCCCTGCGATCTACAGGGAACATATGACATAACTGTGACAGAGCAAACGCAAAAATACAAAGATATTCGCGTCATTTGGCATAGGCGTGTCGCTTAATTGATATCAGGTATTTGATATTTGGTTGGGATGCGGATGTGCACTTTCGATGTTGTTCTGGCAATATTACGGTCATGACACAAAATGATGCTCCACTGGATGACCAAGTTGCAGTTGACGTTTCACACAAAGTAATCGGTGTGCTTGGCGGTACCGGTGAACAGGGACGCGGACTTGCAACCCGGTTCGCGCAAGCAGGTCTTGCTGTGATTATTGGTTCACGAACTGCCGAGAGGGCGACTGAAGTCGCAAATGAAGTGGGAAGTGGCGTGAAGGGGATGGACAACGCAGGCGCAGCCGCTGCGAGTGACATCGTGATCGTTGCCGTCCCATGGGATGGGCATAAAGAACTGTTGGAATCATTGAGGAATGAGCTTGCCGGGAAGGTCGTTATTGACTGCGTAAACCCCCTGGGATTTGACAAACAGGGTGCCTTTTCACTCGTCGTTCCAGAAGGTTCTGCAGCACAGCAAGCACAAGAGATCCTCACCGAATCAATGGTCGTTGCGGCCTTCCATCACATTTCCGCAAAACTGTTATTGGAAACAGGCGGACCGGAATTGCACGGTGACGTTCTCGTCTTGGGTGACGATCGGGAGGCAACGGACGTGGCGTGCGCACTGGCCAACACTCTTGGTGAGATGCGGGGCGTCTACGCCGGACGGTTGCGCAATGCGGGGCAAGTTGAAGCCTTCACTGCGAATTTAATTTCCATGAATCGACGCTACAAAGGACACGCCGGAGTTCAAATCACTGACATTTAGCAGTCAGAGTTCTATTGGTACGTGTTTTCGGGTCCAGGAAACTCACCACTTGCGACATCGGCAATCCAGTTTTCAACGGCTGATCTCATCGGTGCGCGCAGTTGCGCGTATTGCCGAACAAACTTGGGCGGTTTATCCGCGCCCAGTCCCAAGAGGTCCTGCCAGACGATTACTTGGGCGCTTGTCGAGCTGCCTGCGCCAATTCCAATTGTTGGAATGTCGAGCATCTCGGTCACTCGAGCAGCCAAATCTGCTGGAATGGCTTCCAGAACGATTGCCTTGGCTCCAGCGGACGCGAGTGCTTTCGCATCACGGATCAAGATTTCGCCCGCTTCGCCCCGACCCTGGACTCGGTATCCCCCGAGTGAATGAACGGATTGAGGGGTGAGCCCGAGGTGACCGATCACGGGGATTCCCGCACAGGACAGTGCTTCAACTTGCGGAAGGATCGGTGCTCCGCCTTCAAGTTTGACTGCTTGGGCTCCGCCATCTTTCATGAAGGCGACCGAGGTTTCTATGGCTTGGGAGATGCTTGCCTGGTAACTACCAAATGGTAGGTCTGCGATTACGACGGGCTTATGTGAACCGCGAACAACTGCGCGCACAAGGGGCATGAGTTCATCAACGCTCACAGGGATAGTTGAGTCATATCCGTACACCACCATCGCGGCCGAGTCTCCAACCAGGAGGGCATGGGCGCCGGCTTCCTCAAAAATGCCTGCACTCATGTAGTCGTAGGCGGTGATCATGGACCAACGTTCACCGCGGGAACTCATGGCGGTGAGGTCGTTAAGAGTTATGCGGCGATCCGGCTGGGCGGGGGCCGTGGAATAGGTCGACATTTCGCTTCTCCAATCTCGAGGCTCACAAGGAGTCCCCGGATCATGTTGAGAATATTTCTCTTACGCGATAAGCATGCCACTTTACCGAGCAAATGTCACCCCAATTTAGCGTCGCGACCAGATTACGATACGGTACCGTTTCGTAATAGTTATCAACGTCAGGTGAATTGGAGAACCATGGCAACAAGTAGCCCCGCTGATTCCCCTGCGAGTTCTCCTGAAAGTTCCCCTGAAAGTGGCGCTCGGGATGTACATGGTGCATTTGGCCTCGATGGGCACCCCAAACGGTGGTCAATTTTGTCCGTGCTGATTGTCAGCCTGTTAGTTGTCGTGCTCGACAACACGATTCTCAACATTGCGCTGCCAACGATTCAACGTGAGTTGGGCGCATCCCAGTCCCAATTGGTTTGGGCCGTTGACGCTTATGTTCTCGTTTTTGCGGCATTGCTTTTCACATGGGGCGTTCTGGGGGACCGAATTGGTCGCAAAAAAGTTCTGATCATTGGTCTGTGTTTGTTCGCGTTAGCGTCTGCGATTGCTGCGTTCTCCACAAGCCCCTCGATGTTGATAGGTATGCGAGCTTTGATGGGGGTGGGTGGCGCTGCAGTGCTGCCGACCACTTTGGCAATCATCACTGTCGTGTTCCCACCGCATGAGCGAGGTAAGGCGATTGGAGTGTGGGCTGGTGCTGTCGGCGCCGCAGTTGCATTGGGACCTGTTTTGGGCGGGATCCTGCTGCAGCATCCTTTATGGTTCGAGTGGCTCGTTGGAAACGTTTGGGGGTCCGTTTTTCTCATTAACGTACCCATTGTGTTTTTTGGTGTCATTGCGATTGCCAAAGTTGTGCCTGAGACAAAAAATCCGCATCCGCGCGCCCTAGATATCCCAGGGTTGTTGCTCTCCATCACCGGGCTCGGATTACTCATTTTTGGAATTATTCACGCTTCGGAAACCCGTGACTGGTTGGCGCCGTCAGTTCTGATCCCAGCTTTTGCAGGTGTTGCTCTCATCGCCCTTTTCCTATGGATCGAGTCGCGCAGCAACCATGCATCATTTGATGTTGCCCTGTTCAAAAACCGGGGTTATGCGGTCAGTCTTACCGCCGTCTCACTTGCATTCTTCGCACTTTCAGGTGTCACCTTCGTTCTGCCTTTCTATTTGCAGATCCTGCGAGGCTTTGACACGCTTTCAGCAGGACTAGCGTTCGTGCCCTTCGCCGTCGGACAAATCATTGCTGCTCCTCGTTCTGCGGCAATGGTCGAAAAGTTTGGCTACAAGGTTGTCATGTCTGTCGGTCTGGGAGCGGTCGCTATTTCGCTGGCAGGCCTATCGGTACTGCAAATTGACACACCGATCTGGCTGGTCCTGGTTATTTTCTTTATTTTCGGTTTTGGCATGGGTAACGTCATTGCTCCGGCCTCAACGGTGATGCAGAACGTATTGCCATTGGCACGAGCAGGTGCCGGTTCCGCTGTCCAAAACACGGTTCGCCAAGTTGGTGGAGCCCTTGGTGTGGCAGTTATCGGAACAATTCTTGCAACCCGCTATGCAAGCAACGTGGAACCCTATCTAGGTAATCTGCCGGCCGAGATTCCTGCCCAGGCAAAAGAAATCGCTTCTGAGTCCATTATTGGAACAGTATCCGTCTTGGGTCAAGCTGGCGAAAGTGGAATTCCTGCATCAACCGTCGCTCAATTGCAATCGGGGGCGTTTGAAGCGTTCCTCAACGCGTCACATATCACCTCGATGATCTCAACTGTCGTGATTGTGATTGCCTTCCTTGTGGTGGTTTTTGGTCTCCCCAAAATCGATCCACCACAGAAAATGAGAGTTGAACCACCCGTACCGGTGCCTGACCCAGCTCACAGCGACACGAATTCGGTAATTGCTGCTGAATTCAGTAACTACGACGCTGAAGCCGCTGAAGAACTAGGCCCAGATGCACATCCTTCGGATCCAGGACGGTAATTGATGCCGACGCTAAAGGTGCGGGGTCGACCGCGCAGTGAAGACGTTGACCTGGTGATTATCGAGTCTGTTCTCGACACAATCGCTGAGGCAGGGATAACCCAGGTCACTATGGAAGGTATTGCCCAGCGAGCAGGTGTCAGCAAGGCGAGTCTGTACCGTCGATTTCCGACAAAGACTGACATGGCTATAGCGGCGGTAGAACGGATGCGAGCGGATAGCCCCGAAATCCCATCCCAGGGGAGCGCATATGAGCGTCTCCTATTTCTTATGGAGGCGACGAGAACAGGGATTCACGGTTCCCGCAATGGTCGGATAATGCTTGCCGTCATTTCTCACGGTCAGGAACGCCCAGAATTAGCGCAATTAATCTATGACAGGATCTTGCTACCCCGGCGACGCAGAATTCGCGAGATCGTTGAACAAGGGATCGTAAATGGTGAATTCCCCAGCACCCTTAACATTGACGTTGCCATGCCTACCCTCATCGGACCAATGCTCTACCTGGGCATGTGGTCAATGTGTGACCCGGTCTTAGAAACGAAAACTGAAGATGTCCTTCGCTCAGTAATGGGTCTGCCTCGACTGGACTAACCCTTCCAGCGGTTTGTGATCGGAAGCCTTCGGTCACGACCGAATGACTTACTCGAGATCTTGGTCCCGGGGGGATACTGACGTCGCTTGTATTCGGCTCGGTCGGTGAGTGAAATTATCCGATGAATCAGCGCAGAGTCAAAGCCCTTTGCCTCCAGATCCGCAATTGATGCATCCTGGTCGACATACATTTCCAAAATTGCATCAAGTAGTTCGTAATCGGGGAGCGAGTCCGTATCAAGTTGATCGGGGCGTAATTCGGCACTTGGTTGCTTCTCAATACTGTTAGGCGGGATAGGTGGCGTCACTCCGGTGGATATCGCCACCTCATTCCGCCATTTGGCTAGGGCCCAAACTAGGGTTTTTGGAATGTCTTTGATCGGGGCAAAACCGCCAACCGCATCACCGTAAATAGTTGAATAGCCAACCGCGATTTCACTTTTATTCCCAGGCGCTAAAACAAGGTGTCCCTCGGAATTGGATAAAGCCATCAGGGTTGTGCCCCGAACACGGGCCTGCAAGTTTTCTTCAGCTAGCCCAGTGACGCCCAATTGCGTCAAGAATGTGTCCATCATTGGTGTGATGGG
>CANMNM010000099.1 GCA_947499275.1 Actinomycetota bacterium
AGATTCTGTGCGGGTAGGTGCCCTAGGTGCCTACCCAAACGGAATTTTCGGACCATTTTCTTAACTATTGGGGTGCTTCTTGCCCGTCACACCTTAAGTGGCAACTATTTATGCCGATTACACTGTTGGAAGCCACATAGCCCATGGAAGGAGCAGGCACCGTGATTAAGTTAACGAGACTCAATGGCGAGCAGTTCGCGTTGAATTCTGATCTGATCGAGCGGATCGAGGAGTCACCGGACACCGTGCTGACCCTCGTGGACGGCAAACACATAATGGTGTCTGAGCGACTCGACGACATTATTAATTCAATCCGACTGGACCGCGCCACCGTGCTAGCAATAGCCCAAGACGTGGCTGACGCCGTCGATAATCCTTCTGCTCCTTCGGGTCATAATGTCATCTCAATGAATCCGCGGGGATAATTGTGGATCCAATAACTCTTATTGGCGTAGTTCTCGCCTTCATCATCGTTATGGTGGTGCTCATCCTTGAGGGCGGATCACCCACGTCCATTCTGCTACTTGCCCCATTAATTCTGGTTTTCGGTGGCACATTCGCCGTAGGCGCTGCCGGAATGTCGGGCAAATTGTTCGTGTCATCTATTAAAGCTGCCGGTAAAGCTCTCGTTTCCGCGACACCTAAGTACGAAAGTTTGTTGGAAACCCTCGTGGAATGCGCCAATATTGCCAGGCGTGACGGATTGCTCTCCTTGGAAGCCACGGTAGCCGAGATCGAAGACCCCCTGCTGCGTCGTGGATTGGAATTGGCAATCGACGGCACCGACCCCGGCGACCTTGGACGAATCCTCGAGGCTGAACTGCATAGTGAAACGGTTTACGGCGGACGCCAAGCAAAACTCTTCGCAGATATGGGTGGTTACGCCCCCACCATCGGCATTATCGGCACAATTCTGGGTCTGGTCACCGTCCTCGGTAACCTTTCCAACCCAGATGAACTCGGTGGATTAATTGCCGCCGCCTTCGTGGCAGCTATGTGGGGCGTGCTCTCCGCAAACGTTTTCTGGCTCCCGATCTCAAGCAAGATGAAACTGCTCAATGACCTTCGCACAACTCAGGGCGAGGTAATCATTGAGGGAATCTTGGCTATTCAGGCCGGCGCTAATCCACGCATGGTTGAGCGCAGGCTTCGGGCCCTGCTCCCCGCCGACGTACTGCGGGATCTTGAAAAGGCAGCCTGAAATTGACTAATCGTCGGCACATTGAGCAGGAACATGAGAACCACGAAAGGTGGCTTATTTCCTATGCCGACATGGTGACCCTGCTGTTCGCTCTGTTTGTGCTCCTGTTCGCGATTAGTCAAATCAACCAGAAAAAGTTCGATGAGCTTGCCGTGTCTTTGGCCACCGGGTTTGGCACGGTCGTGAACATCTCCGACGGCAATGACAGCATCCTGCCTGAGGCCGGAGACAACGTGACTTTGAACTCGACCCCCCCGGTTGACGTTCCCGCGATAGTCGTACCGGACATTATGCCCCAACTCAAGGAACAGGTTTCGGCAGCAATGTCAACGCAGGGAACCATTGCTGGTGAAAAAACGAGCCTTGCTGTTCAGGCTGCGGAGTCGGCGCAGGCTGCCGATCAGGCGAACCTGAGTAAGGCAGAATTGGCGCTCGTCGAAGCCGTAAGCGCCTCGAGCCTTGCTGGAAAAGTCGTACTCAGCCGCGAGGAACGCGGACTGGTCGTGACCCTGCTCGTGGACGACGTGATTTTTGCCCCCCACAGCGCCACGCTTCAGTCCGGCGGAGAAGATGCCATTAGGGCTCTGCTTCCGGCGCTCCAGGACTCGGGAACCCAACTCATTATTGAAGGTCACACCAACACGGCTAATGTGCAGCCGATCAACTTCGCCAGCGACTGGGAGCTATCCAGCTCGAGAGCGGGTGCGGTTGCTCGATTCCTGAACTCTGAAGGGGGAGTTTCCCGAGACAGAATGCACGTTGCCGGCTATGCCGACACTTCTCCTCTGGTTCCCGAGACCAACCCCGACCACCTTCGGCTCAACCGCCGAGTTGCGATCGTGTTGGCTAGCGGCTTAACCGATGAACAACGTGCCCTCCTTGCTGGATCAAGGGTCGCTGGTGCGATTGCCGATATGCAGGCCGCCCAATGAGGCAAATAACAGCTAGTTCGCTCAAGATTCGGTTCGAAAAGCCGATTAACCGCATGGAGGAAAATCATGGCTAAAAAGAAGTCCGACGCAGAAGGTGGCGAAAAGAAGTCACGCTTGATGCTCGTTGTCATCGTGCTTGCTGTTCTGCTGGTTGCGGGTGGTGCGTACATGTTCCTCGGCAGGGGGTCCTCAGAGGCGCCCGCGGCCGCCGAACCGGTAGCCGCTGTGGCGGTGGTTAAAGGCGCGGTCATCCCCCTAGACCCTATGTTCATCAATCTCAAGGACGAACGTTTCCTCAAGCTTGGGTTGGCACTGCAAACGACACTTATGGGCGAAAAAGTCGAGCTCGATGGCTCGATGGCCAAGGATGCCGCGATTGAGGTCTTTAGCGATCAAGATGTCGCGCAATTAATGAGTGAAACTGGCCGCGCCGCCCTCAAAGAGGAGTTAATCGAACTGGTGACCGAAAGTTACGGCACCCAGGTGATCGATATCTACTTCACGGAGTTCGTTATGCAGTAATAGTGCCCCGGTCGCCACGGATGAAACGCGACTTATGATCTCGGGCCACTGGTTTTCAGGGCTCGAGGGTTGAAAGGCTGGAAGGATCCGGCCCGAACTTCCCGAACTTGCTGTACTTTTTGCGGCGAATCTCTCAGTTAACCTGCGAGCCAGACGATAAGTCCTTCGTGGCATCAAAATCTTCCACCCGGGCGCGCTCCGCGGGTGCATCCTCCGTCAACTTTGACGCAGAGCTTTATGATTTTCAAAACCCCTCAAAATTCACCCGTGACCACCAGCGGATCCTGGAACAGGCATTATCGGCCTACGCCGATCAAACCGCCTCGGTGATCACCTCAAAGCTGCGTGCATCCTGCTCCCACGACCTCGAGTCCTTGCAGCAAACGACCTATTTGGCCCTAATTAATTCCCTCCCCGAGGAAACGGTGCTACTTGTCACCTCCCTCAACCCACTGAATTCAGTCGGTCTGATCCATCTTCCCCTGAACTTTGCAATGCTGGCGGTTGACCTTCCCCTCGGAGGTCCCGGAGACGATGATCAACCCAACCGTGGTCTGACCGAAATCGAGAACATGCTTGTGGGCGATTTGGGCAGCAGCCTTGCCGGCGCTCTGCGATTCAGTTTCGATGGAATCATCACCTGGTTCCCCGTCCTTACCGGCCAATTCTCCGCACCGGATCAGGCACACGCTGCCTCCAACGGTGATCAAATGCTGGTCGCAACCTTCCGGATGGAAATCAAGGAACAAGAGTTCCGCACGATGCTGGCGCTACCGCTTAACTCCATCCTCCCTCCGTTGGACGCCACTCTCGCCTCTCGACTGGCCGAGAAAGGCAGAGGGAAAGGCCGAGACTTCACCGCAGATGTCGAGGCGCGTCTTCGGCTCGCCCCCGTCACGGTCTCCGTGCGCTTACGTCCCATCCAGGGACGTTTGTCCGAATTTGCCAACATCAGTGTCGGAGATGTGTTCCGGCTTGGTCATTCACCTGACTCACCGTGGGAAGTCACCAGCCATGGTGTCGTGTTTGCTCATGCGCTTCCTGGTGGCGAAGGTACTCAAGCAGCATTTCGAGTTATTTAAACAAATAGGGAGTTGATATGACCGTTGGTAACAATGAGGGCCAGATGGTACTCATTATGGAACAGATGCGTATGGCCATGTCTGGAGTGTGCGATGCCCTCTCCGTGACGTCGGTTGTATCTTCAGGCGATCCATCGATGGAGCCATTAGACATCGAGATCACTTCCACCACTTCACTTGCTGTTGTTTCTGTCGAGGGCTCCATCAATGGCAATCTGATGGTCGCGCTACTGCAAGGTGCAAGCCCAGACATCACTACTTCAGAGGGCCTGGTCGAAGAGTTTGCTTCAGCAGTTGACGCCATGTCCCAGGTGCTTGATTCAGAAATTGGAGCTCCATCAGCAGCCTCTGGTGCACCCACCGTCGCTCCTGACGTAAGTGTTCCGCTCATTGTTGACGGTGCGGTCGTGGGCGCGGTACTGCTATTCCTTGCTCCTGCTGCCGAACCTGCTTCTGAAGAACCTGCCGAACCTGTCGCCGCTGCTCCTGCTGCTACTCCCGCTGCTCCGGCCGCACCCGCTGCTCCGGCCGCACCCGCTGCTTCCGCGGCTCCCTCTGCTCCCGCCTCTGCTCTCAGCGGCCTTGGCACGATGAAGCAGATGGATGCCCTCGCGAGCGTGCAAATGGAAGTCACCATTGAAGTTGGCCGCACCTCACTGCCTATCGGGCAATTACTGCAGCTACAACCCGGACAGATCGTGGAACTTGATCGCGAAGTGGGTTCGCCACTGGACATGTTTATCAACGGCACCCTGCTGGCCCATGGTGAGATTGTTGTCGTTGACGATCAGTTCGGATTCCGGGTTACTTCAGTCGTAACAACGGATTGATTCAAGCCGAATCAGTGAATTGATGGATACTTTATGGCTCATCCTCAGGCTTGGTCTTTCGTTTGCCCTTGTCCTGGGACTGATCTGGGGTCTTGCCCGAATCAAAAAGCGCGTAAGTCCCACGAATGCGGGCACGATTCAGGTCCTGTCGAAAATTCCGGTAAGCCGGAAAGGCAGCCTGCTGATCGTCGAAGTGGGCGGCAAAAAACTTATGATCGGTGCAACCGACACCAGTATTTCATTGATCAGTGAGATCGAAATTGCGCCGGAGACCGTTGAACTTAAAGAAGATCGACGACCGGTCGAACTTGATCCTTACATGTTTGGAATGCTCGACTCCCCGGAATCAATGGGTTTTGAGTTGGACCCCGCGGAGATAGACGCCCTCGCTTCACTCAAGAAGTCACAGTCCGAAAGCAAACTTGCCGGCTCAGTGCTCTCTCCGGGTACATGGCGACAACTTGCCGAAGCTCTGCGCGAGAAGACGGTCCGTTCATGAGTAGTTGGGTACGCCGTGGCATTGCCGTGTCCGCGACATTTATTAGTTCACTGGTCGCAGGTGTTGCATTGGCCGCGCCCTCACAGGCCGTGTCAATCGAACTTCCCGACCTCGTCGGCGGTGAGGGGCCATCCAGCGCGATCGTGCTGCTGCTCTCACTGACCGTTCTTGCTGTGGCCCCCGCATTGTTGTTGATGGTCACCAGTTTCACAAAAATCATCGTGGTGCTATCCATCACACGCAATGCTTTGGGTCTGCAGGGTGTACCACCCAATCAGGTGCTCGCTGGACTGGCAATCTTCCTGAGCCTGTTCGTGATGTCACCGGTCCTGACCTTGGTGAACACGGATGCCCTGCAGCCCTACCTTGATGGGTCAATCAGTTTTGGTGAGGCATTCGATCTTGGCCGCATCCCGCTCCAGGAGTTCATGCTGGCTAATACCCGCCCAGAGGAATTGGCCCTCATGGTTCAGGTCTCAAATGAACCCCCACCTGCCACGCCCGCCGATGTTTCACTCACCACACTGGTGCCCGCGTTCATTCTTTCCGAACTTCGCGCAGCGTTCATTATTGGTTTCGTTATTTTTCTACCCTTTTTGATCATCGACATGGTGGTCAGCTCAGGCCTGATGTCGGTCGGCATGATCATGCTCCCGCCTGTTTTGGTGTCTCTACCCTTCAAACTTCTCCTGTTCGTCTTAGTTGACGGGTGGGCTCTGATTATTTCCTCTGTTGTTGGAAGTTACGCGTAGGTGAATGAATGAATGAAACCTTTGTAGTCGAACTTTCCGTTCAGTTCATGTGGACGGCAGCACTACTT
>CANMNM010000100.1 GCA_947499275.1 Actinomycetota bacterium
AAGCCAAAACTACGTCCTTGACTTAATGGACGTGGATGACTGCACGACTGAACACCTGAATCAGCTGATGTTGCAATTATCAAGCGACTGGGCTTTCATGGTTACTCGCGAGACCGCTGAGCAATATGCCAAAGACCGCGTATTCAACCATGCGACTCAACTTCGTTCGGGAGTCGATTCGGATAATCCATTTTCGCTCATTTCATTTAGTGCAGCGCGAGTGCGCAATCGCACTGAATCCGCATGACGCTCCACTTCCAGCTGTTGCTCATCAACGTCAAGTCTAGATTTGATGACTTTGGCAGGAATCCCAACCGCAACCGACATCGGGGAAATAATCCCGCGAACTACCGAATGGGCGCCAATTACACTGCCAGCACCGATAACGGATCCTCGTAAGACACTCACCTTGGTGCCGAGCCATACGTTGTCGCCAATGCGAAGGGGGGTTTTGTGAATCCCTTGCGCCCTGATTGACAAATTAATGTCGGCGAATCGATGATCAAAGTCGCACATATATATGGAGTCAGAGATCACGCACTCCGAACCAATCGAGATATCAAGATAGGCGTTTATCGTGTTGTCGCGACCCATAACTGTCTTTGACCCGATCCGGATGCTGCCTTCGTGTGCACGAATATGACACTGATCTCCAATATGCACCCAAGGTTCCAAGAGAATTCGACCGTAGCCCCTGCGTACATTGAGTTCAACGCCCTTACCCAAAAAAACGAATCCCGTGCATTGAACACCTTTTGGACCAAAGTGATGCAATTTCAGAAAACGCAGATAGCGCACGAGGTAGTACCAGTTCCAAGCTCGATGACGGATTATCCATTTCACATTGGAAAAACGCCAAGGGTTAAACCGCTTCATGAACAAACCTTTTCATAAACAGAACCTGTGAGTTTCACCGCTCGTTCCCAGGTGAACTCGGTTGCCACGCGCGCACGTAATCGTTCTACCCTGTCCATGGCTTCGGCTTGATTGCCTAAGACCAATTCAATCTCACGAGCTATTGACTCCCCAGAAACCTCCCGGATCGGGTACCCAAACTCGCTCGTGGAAATGATCTCGGCCAAACCGCCAACTTGAGCCGCGATGACGGGGATTCCGACCTGGCCGAGCTCAAGTGCAACGATTCCAAATGGTTCGTAACTTGAAGGAATCACGGCCGCATTCCACGACTGCATGACAGTGCTTCTATCGCCCTCGTCGACATGCCCAAGAAATGAAACGCGATCTTCGAGGCCTTTTCTCTCAACCTTTTTCTGTAAATCACTCAACTGACTGCCGCGTCCCACAATTTCGAGTTTCACCCTCTGATCGTGGATAAATTCCATAGCGTCAATGATGTGGTGGACACCCTTTTCCCATTCAAGTCGACCAATGAAACCTATAACAATATTCTCAGGATTTATTTCATATGACCCGCCCACCGAGAGCGTCGGAGAAACCCCATTAGCAATTACAGTGAGGTTTTTTGGTTCAACACCATAACCACTGCGAATCTCATGGGTCATGTAGTCACTGCAAACAATCACTGAATCGGTGGACTCTAATGCTCGACGTTCACGGGCGTAAATCGCTTGTGAGAGCCTCGAAGTAAGCCAACCATCATGTCGACCGAATTCGGTTGCATGCACGGTAAGAACACTGGGCACTGAAAACTTTTTTGCCGCAACAATAAGTTGACTTGCTGCAATCCAATCGTGCCCATGAACAATTTCAGGCTTTCTCGACATGAACTCACAGGCAGTCTGACTCGCCAACGCGAATCCATGCACCCAGTAAGCGAACTTCTCATGCACCATTTGGGCATCCGGATAGTGGTTCTCAACCCGAATAACCTCAACACCATCAACCTCAACATGTGATCCCGCTTCCCCTTCACCAGCTTGCGTGATCACGGTCACCTCATGGCCGATTCGAGCCTGTGCCTGCGTCAAGGCCACAACGTGAGCGCCCAATCCCCCATACATCACCGGTGGGTACTCCCAAGAAAAGTGCAAGATTCGCATGTGTTTGTCCGGTTAGGGCGCTACTCCGGTTATGCACACGTTGTAAAAATATTCGTCCGGGACAATCTTTGACAGCAGATTGCGATCCAAACTTTCAAGCCTCTTCCACGTCCCAAAAGCAAAATTGGCCCATCCCCAGCCGAGTGCATCGGCTCTGACCGATGCTTCAAATGTGCGAACTGGCCAGCCAAACCAAGAAGCCGTCAACTCTTCCGTGACAGTGCTGACATCAATGCTCCCGTTACGTAGCGCGACTCGGGCTAGTTGATCAGGGTCAAAAGTATGAATGTCTACCACTGACTCCAATGCAGCTTCACGCGAGGAAGCTGTTAGCTCGTGCTCGGGGAGCGCCCATTTTTCTGCAAGCATGGGCAACCTCGTCATTCTCGTACTAGTCCACCACGTCAGTCGCGATAACGCACGAGCGATCACATCACCTTTTTGGGTTGGTTCTCCACAAAATACGAATCGACCACCAGGACGTAGCACTCGGTTTACCTCAGCAAACAATGCATCAAGATCGGGAACGTGATGCAAAACCGCGTGGCCCACTACTAGGTCAACACTTGAATCGGCAAATGGCAGATGTTCTGCATCGGCAACGAGCCCACTCACATTAAGATCCAAATTCTTGCCATTTCGCACAGCAACCGAGACCATTCCCGAACTGAGATCCGTGACGATTCCTGTACCTCCGATACCCGACTGCATCAGGTTGAGCAGGAAAAATCCGGTTCCGGAACCCAACTCAATAACTTTTGCCTGGGCTAGGTCAACTCCTTGAATCGCGCGTGGCACCGCGTGATCGAAGCAATTTCGAGCGTAGTCAACACACCTCTGGTCATATGAGATCGACCACTTTTGATCGTAGGATTCAGATTCCCAGTCGTGGTAGACGATATTTGCAAGCTTCGGATCTACCTTGGCCAAGTCAAATTGTTCCTGCGAAATAGCCACTAGCGACCTGAAAAACTAGCTTTGCCTGGACCATCTTTGATAAATGAATTCATACCTGTTTTTTGATCTTCCGTTGCAAAAAGTGCAGCAAATTCGGTGCTTTCAATGGAAAGCCCAGTCTGCAGGTCCACACTTATGCCCTGATCAATTGAACGCTTGGCCGCGGCCAGTGCCAATTTAGCCCCACCAGAAAATTTGTTGGCCCAAGCCAATGCGCTCTCCAGCACCATGGCGGGGGGAACTACCTCATTAACCAACCCAATACTTAGCGCCTGCTCAGCTGTAATCATGTGGCCACCAAAAACTAATTCCTTTGCCCGGGATACTCCAATGAGACGGGCCAGCCGTTGTGTTCCGCCCGCGCCAGGAATTATTCCCAGCAGGATCTCGGGTTGGCCCAGTTTGGCGTTGTCTCCAGCGACCCGAAAGTCAGCGCACATTGCAAGTTCCAAACCCCCACCCAATGCAAAACCGGTAACCGCTGCAATTGTCGGCTGGGAAATCTTGGCCACCGTGGCGAATGCACTTTGCAGTTGATGCGCGGCCAATGACATGTCCGCATAGGACATGTTCGCCATTTCCTTAACGTCAGCCCCGGCGGCGAAGACTTTTTCGCCCCCGTAAATCACTACCGCATCTATACCAACACGTCCGGAGACAAACGTGGCCGCTTCAGCAATCTCACGCTGCATCTGCAAATTGAGGGCATTCATTGGTGGCCTTTTCAAATGAATGATTGCCGTGCTTGCCTGCCTCTCGACCGCAATGAATTCTCTGGATAACAGTTCCTCTGGGGCCATATTGATTTTCTCCTGTGAGCTCATGCGGATGATCATACTCGTCTCACCCACAGAAGTTTCCCAAGATTATTTATAGCAACGAGGAGACTTTCGGGGTCACACTGCTTATGAGAACTTGTTTGAACTCACTAAAACCTATTAGAAGAGTGCGTTAGCCAATGCGATTCGGGCCCCCGGCACACTGGCGTCATCACCTGCGAGCACAAAGTATGAAACTAGACGAGTGCGCGCTAGCTCACGTTCAGCACCAGTCGAGAGTTGCACGCCCTTGATCGCCGCTGCAAAAGCGCTCTCCCACTCACCGTTTGCAGCAGCCAGGTCGGCAGCGACGAGTAATTCATCAAACGAGTCACCCAGTGGCGGTTCCACCCCATCAGTGCGCTCAAAGATTCCCGCCATGATCAAGCCGCCTTGAGCATCAAGATCACCGGGGTCGCTGTCAAGAATTCCTTGATAAGCGCTTTTTGCTCGGGTCCAGTCACCCGCATTTACCGCATCAACAGCTTCATCAAAGCGCGGATCGGCAATCTCCTCAACGTCAACTTCGACTTGTTGTTCACCGTCAACCGCAGGCCTTGGGTTGAGGCCTTGCTCTGCCGCGAGTTCTAGCAGTTTGTCAAATATTTGCTTGACCTGCTCCTTGGGGTATGCGCCTTGGAAGAGTGGAATTAATTGACCTTTAATTACAGCGAATACCGAAGGAATTGATTGCACTTGAAGGGCTTGAGAGATGGATGGTTCGGCGTCCGCGTCAACCTTGGCAATTAATAGTCGACCGGCGTACTCGATGGCGAGTTCCTCAAGGATCGGTGAAAGTTGCTTACACGGCGCGCACCATGTTGCCCACACATCAATGATGATCGGAATTGTTTCCGAAGCCTTGAGAACAAGTGATTCGAATCCGTCGGTGGTGACATCGATGACGGGTGAATCCCCCGCTCGAACCGGTGCCTTTTTGGCGCCCAAGGAAGAAAGGTCAATCGCTCCGGCAAATGAAGGGGTACTCATGTCCTTATTGTGGGTTACCGGTTGACACTTCTTCAACATAGGTGGGCGGATACTCGATCCCCCCTCACCTTTCTTCATTTTGCTTGTACAAGTTTTTATATGAACTTTCCCAATTTTCGAGATTTTCAAAGGGGAATCCCTGAGTAATTTCCGAAATGACTTAATTTCTTTATGACCTTGTCATAATTGACTTATGTCCTACGTTGTAATTTTCCGCTCAACTCGAAATCTCGACGACGGGCAGTTGTATTCCGAGTGGTCGAGAAAAATGGAAGATTTAGTCAAGACCGTCGATGGTTATGAAAATCATTTTAGTTTTCGCGATTCTATTACCCGTGAAGGTGTCACTGTTTCCTACTTCACTTCCTTGGATGCAATTTCTCGGTGGAAGAGTTTGACCGAGCACCAAAGGGCACAACAATTAGGTCGGGAATCATTTTACGAGCAATACTCTGTTCAAGTCTGCGAAGTGCTCAGAGACTACGACTACAAGCCATCAGAGTCTTGACTGCGGTTCACTGTCCCGTTTTAATTGAATTGCGGATCAGATCACAGGCTTCATCCTCGCTCAATTTTCCTGCAGCACACTTACCCGCTACGTCTTGTTGTAATTCAATTTCTTGTGCCTGCAGTGCTAACTCATTCATCGTTCGCGCCAGAAGGGACTCACGAATTCGCCCGATTCGTTTGCGCTCAAGCAAACCTTGATCGACTAAAAAGTCATGATGTTGTGAAATCGCTGCACTCAACTCAATGAATCCTGATCCATCGGTTGCGATGGTGGGAATCACCGGAGTTTCCCAATCAGGAATTCCTTGAGCCCCCGCAGCCATGGAGAGCATCCCTTTGAGTTCGCGGACTGTTGCATCAGCCCCGGGACGGTCCGACTTATTGACCGTAAAAATATCTGCAATTTCCAAGATTCCTGCTTTGGCAGCCTGAATTCCGTCACCTGCACCGGGGGCCGCAATGACAATTGACGTATCCGCCATCTTGGCAACTTCAATTTCGGATTGACCAACCCCTACCGTCTCGATGATTATTACGTCAAAGCCGGCAGCAGAAATC
>CANMNM010000101.1 GCA_947499275.1 Actinomycetota bacterium
CCCGTGAATTGACCACCGTTGAAGTGATTACCGGCGAAGCTTCAGTCATGCCGTAGCCCTCGAAGATTCGCATGCCCGTGAGTTCTTCAAAGCGATTGAAAACATTAATGGGTAGTGGGGCCCCTCCCGACGACAGCAGCCTGACGGGTCGCATTGCACTAGCGACGCCGGGGATCCGTGACCACAGTAAGTACATCGCGGGCGCGCCAGCAACTGTTGTCACGTGCTCCCGCGCAATTACTTCCAAAGACTCGGATGCATCAAAGCGGTCAAGAATCACAACCGATGCGCCTACCGCAAGTGACATGGTCAAAACTGTGTTCAGACCATAAATATGAAATAGCGGCAAGACTGCAAGGACTGTATCTTCCGCACTGACAATGGGAGGGTTGCGTAACTCCAACAAAGCAGAAACATTGCTGACCACGTTTGCATGTGTCAGCATTACGCCTTTAGCGGTTCCATCGGAGCCTGATGTAAATAAAAGTAACCCAAGGTTGTCAACTGCAATTTTTGGGAAATCAACTTTGGTATCAGACTTTCGAGTGAGACTCCTTAATGATTCCTTCAAAAAATTACGAATCGACTCGCGTGTGGACGTTATTTCCTCACACAACATTGCGGGACAGGAATCTGGCACCGATTCTGCGCCCAATTCCGCTAATGCCGATGAGACCAGTAGGACTTTAGCCTCGGAAACTTCCAAGATTTCGGTGATTTCACGAGACGTGTAGCCGGGGTTTAGCGGAATGGGAACAAGCCCAGCACGAACAATTCCAAAATAGGAAATCACGAACTCGATCGAGTTGCCCATCAGCATCGCAACTCGGTCACCCGATCGGGAGGGAATCAAGCCACTTTCCAGTAACGCGGCCGCCGTAGCGGTTACCTTGGAATCCAAAGCGGAATAAGAAATACGCTCCCCCGTTTCAGCTTCAATTAATGCAATCCGGTCAGGATCTCGAAGGGCCGAATTAGCCAAGAAATCCGAAACGGTCACAACATCACTGAAGGCACCCGTTCGGGTTGCGGGATTGGCGGAGTTCACGGACGCAGTTTGACACATGTCCTGATTTGAGGACACCCGGTGAGTATTCTGAGCATGTGTCGCTCGATAAAGCCCTTGAGATAGGCAGTGTCTTGGGCACTTATCGCGAATCAGGTGTCGCCTCCGCTGCCGCGGCCCATGACTCACGTAGCAGCGAACGACATAGCGGTTCCTCCGCCGCATTCTTCGACGTAGACAACACGATTATGCGAGGAGCATCCCTTTATCACTTTGCTGCCGGTCTGGCCAAACTGAAGTATTTCTCCGGACGGGACATCTTCGGTTTCGGCGTGAAGCAGATGAAATTCGTACTATCAGGATCTGAGGACTTAGAAGATGTCGCCTCGGCGACCGCAGCCGCCCTGTCTTTTGTTCAAGGTCGCAGTGTCGAAGAACTCACTCGGGTCAGCGAAACTGTTTTTGATGACCGGATGGTCGACAAACTAATACCAGGAACTTTGGCCCTGGCACAGGCACACATTGATGCCGGAGTTGATGTTTGGTTGGTCACCGCGACCCCCGTTGAACTGGCTAATTTGATTGCCAGACGCCTTGGACTAACGGGAGCTCTAGGAACCGTCTCGCAAACAGAGAACGGAATCTATACGGGCCAATTAGTTGGCTATCCCCTTCATGGGATTGCCAAAGCGGAGGCGGTGCGAGCACTCGCTGCTAGCGAGCATTACGACCTAGCAAGCTGCTTCGCCTATTCGGACTCCGCAAATGACATCCCGATGCTGTCAACTGTTGGTAGTCCAACTGCCGTTAACCCTGATCCTGAGTTGCGCGCATACGCCAAAAAGATGAACTGGGAGGTCAGCGACTTTAGAAGGCGAGCTCAATTGCGGGCTAACGCGGTTCCTGCTGCAGTTACCGCTGCCGGGATTGCGGCAGGACTCACCGCAGGTTACGCGCTAGGACGTGTCGCACGGGGCTCAAAAAATACTTGAACGTTGCGAGAGTAATTCACGAATCGTTTGGGTGAGCTCACCGCGAACACGATCTGAACAAGCAAACGCGTCAATTGGACTGTCTGATTGTGGTGGCGCAATGGGATTTCCAAATGAAATTGTCCATTTGCTGGGGAACGGGATGAGTCCCAGTGGCCCTAAAGCTGGGAAAGTCGGCGTCACCGGCAGATAAGGAAAACCAGCCCAGTCAAGAAGTCCTTCAACTCGAGCAATGAGGGGATAGGCCTCCTCGGATCCGATTACCGCCGTGGGAATTATTGGGACACCGTTGAGCGCAGCCAGCCTGGCAAATCCCGCTCTACCAAACTCCTGCAATTGGTATCGATGCTCAATTGTTTTTCCAACCCCGTTCACTCCTTCAGGCCAAACCCCGACCAGATGGCCTGCTTGCAATAGTTCATTAGCACTATCAAAAGTCGCAGGGTGCACATTCAGCTGCGCCATAAAATCGCGCAGGGGGTCTTGGAAAAGAAAGTCCGCCCCGAGAAGGTGCAATGACCGCGCTGAGTTCTTTTCAAGTGCGCGAACAACCATTAGCGCATCAATCGCAAATGCCCCGGCGTGATTCCCAACGATAAGGGCCGCCCCTTCCGCCGGAATATTCTCTGAACCAACTACTTGGGTTCGGAACCAATCGCGGTAGATCGGGTCGAGAATCTGATCAAGGACTCTCTCATAAACGGGTGCCGTCCCGGAAACTACATGATTCGGGAGGTTCTCCATGTCGTACCTGAGGCCGAAGGCCCTTATGGTTACTTCTTCTTGTTTCTGCGCTGGACTCGCGTGCGACGTAGCAGCTTGCGGTGCTTCTTCTTGGCCATCCGCTTGCGACGCTTCTTGATTACTGAGCCCATTAAATATTTCCTTAATTGAAGTACGTGAGGTATTTGTCATTTAAAGCGAAGTGCAGTCTATCTGTGATCATTTACTGTCTGTGTTACGAGGCTACTTGTACGTGATTACGCGGTTTCAATGTATGAATCGCGGAGGTAATCCTGAACTGCCTGCTCAGGGACTCGGAATGAACGGCCAACCCGTACTGCTGTCAATTCTCCACTATGGACAAGACGATAAACCGTCATCTTGGAGACACGCATTACTCCGGCTACTTCGGCCACGGTGAGAAAACGAACATCACCAAAAGCTGATGTTGACATGAGGCGCCTCCATTTTTCGATCGACGTGTTAGACAGAACTTCCTAGTTCAGGACTACCGAACAATAGTAGATCGCTCCCGCGTGGCGTGACCGGATACCCTAAAAAGTTCAAAATAGTTCAAAGGACACGCTAAAACCAAGAATTTACTTCTGGATCCAGACCAAAGTTGTCGTCCACGAGTTTCTCTTCCCATGGGATACAAATGGGCAACTTCACGAAAATCGAGTTCAGCTTTTGCCAAGTTCACTTGAACGATTGACACCGGCTGCTAATGCCGCGCCAATGGCCTGGTCAACTCCCCGCGAATCAAGGACCTCCATGGCGGCCTGTGTGGTTCCACCCGGTGATGTCACCTGCCTACGCAGATCCGCGGCCGCTAACTCAGATTGAGCCAGTAGCTCTGCGGATCCACGCAGGGTTGCCCTAATTAGTTGATCAGCAAGATCCGCACCTAAACCGAGTTGCTCTGCGCCCTGCTGTAAGTATTCTGCAAGAAAGAACAAGTAAGCCGGTCCACTTCCCGAGAGCGCACCGACCGCGGCTTGCTGGGATTCGGGGACAACAAAAACCTCACCGACCGAACTTAATAACTCAATCGCCACCGCTACTGAGTTTTCAGAGCACTTCTCGCCACCGCTGATGCAGGTCACACCCATGTGAATTTGTGAAGGCGTATTTGGCATTGCTTTTACTATTTCAACAGTTTGGGGGAAACATTTTCCGATGAACTCCGTGGTGATACCCACAGCAACAGAAATCACCATTGCATTGTCCGCGATAAACGGTTGAAACTCGTGAAGGATTTCCTTGATTATTTGGGGCTTAATTGCAATTACTACAACATCACAGTCGACAAGGGCTTTTCGGTCTCCTGTCACCTCAATACCGAGTGATTTTTCGAGATGCTGGTATTTCGCAACATCACGCACCACCGCAACCACGCTTGACCCTGACTCTGTCCAGCCCGAAATCAAGGCTTGGCCCATTGAACCGGATCCGATCACACCTATTTTTCTCATTTTTCCCATTTTCCACCACCAGGAAGTGGCTTTGTTGGATCTAGAAGGTCCTGAACTACGGGAGACACCAGCGCGACCACCTGTTCTTGGGACAAACTAGACAACGGCTCGATCTTTAAGAAATAACGGTAGGAGATGACACCTGTTAAGTATGAACTGATGAGGGCGCCTCGAATCCGGGCATCAGGGATGCCCATCAAAACTAATGCTCGATCCACAACCGCACTTTGGAAATAGTCGGATAGCGGTTTGATTACGGCGAACATGTCAATTCCCGAGTTAAATGAGCGACCAGCATTTGCCGCTTTGACGAGATCCTCGCGCACCTGCTGATCTGCGACTAGTTGAAGCGTCGCCCGAACGAGCCGCTCGCCCATCCCTTGTATTCCGGGCGCGACGAGTGCCGGGATCGCCTTTTGCGGGTCACTGGGGAAAGACATAGCCGCTGCGAATAGTGCCTCTTTATTTGAATAGAGGTTTGAAACAACGGTCGGCGCGACTCCGGCTGCAGCTGCTATTGACTTGATGGTAGTTCGGGCGTAACCGGAATTGAGGAACATGGAGCGCGCAACCCCAACTATCCCGCCGACTTCTTGTTCTGGTTCTTGGGCCATTTTTACTCCTTGCTGCTTGGGAAGACCTCGCGCACAAAATCAATACTGGCCTGTAAATCTGCGATCCGCTCGTCTCGATCAATCGCCGAACGCGTCGAAATCTCGGCAATGATATTTCCACTGAAACCATTGCGCTTGAGTAATTCCAATGCCTCGCGAACAGGTTGAGTGCCTCGACCAGGCACTAGATGCTCGTCGGCGGGCGAATCCGTTCCGTCCGCCAAGTGGATGTGGCGTAGCCGATCTCCAAATTCCTGAATCATCTCAATGGGATCGGTTCGTGAAACGGCTGAATGTGAAAAATCCAAGGTCACATTTCCGTAATCCTGTTTCCTGATGTCCCAATCCGGGGCATAAGCAGGAAATGATCCGGGGCCTGCCCGCCACGGATACATGTTTTCAACCGTGAACCCAATCGGGGAATTCACGTTAAGTTCCGCAATTCCATTTTCAAAATTCTTCGCATACTCTCGCTGCCAACGAAACGGTGGATGAACCACAACGCTTTCTGCGCCAACAAGTTCTGCAACCTCTCGAGCCTTATCCAGCTTGCCCCATGGGTTGGTACCCCAGACCCGCTGAGTGATCAGCAGACAAGGTGCGTGCAAGGAGATAATCGGCAGTTGATAGTGCTGAACAAGGTTTCTTAACGCGGTTGAGTCTTGGCTCATGGAATCCACTCCAACCATGATCTCAACACCGTCGTATCCGGTGAGAGCCGCGAGTTCGAATGCGGCTGCGGTTGATTCGGGGTACACCGAAGACGTGGACAGTCCAATTTTCACGGTGCACGCCTCCAACGGTCAGTAATCTTTGTAGCGATTCCCACCGCAACCGCACCCACGAGACCCACAACTATCGAAATGACGCTGTAGCGCTCGGGAGCTAATGACAACAAAAAGAAGTTTGATAGCAATGGAATGTAAAGCACCGCAACAAAAGCCAGG
>CANMNM010000102.1 GCA_947499275.1 Actinomycetota bacterium
GAATGCAATTACCCCGACCACAGCGACTCCGGCCGCCGTGAGTAAAACGGCAGCAAAAAGTGCAAGTGTGCGAACTCGAGAAACAGGTATTCCACTGGCATAAGCACCTTCGTCTCCCAAAGCCATCAGGTCCAGTGAAGGGGCAAGATAGAAAGCCAGCACAACCCCGATTGCGACCGCGGGCCACATTGAGTTCACCCCCGCCCAATTGCTCAAAGCAAATGATCCAGTTGTCCAGAAGGTCACAGATCGAACGCCCGCTAGGTCGCTCATGGAAGCAATGATTGCGATCAAAGCGGCGCCAAATGCGCTCACTGCAATCCCAGCCAGCAGAACCGTGACCACTTCTATTCGACCGTTGCTCCGAGAAACCCACACCACAACGGCCATTGCAATACTGGAACCGACAACGGCAGCGGTCGTGACCCCAATTGAATTAAATGGCAGCCCAATTGCAGCCCCAAGAACAGCACCCAGCGCCGCTCCTGCGGAAACGCCAACTAACGCCGGGTCTGCGAGCGGGTTTCGTAACGAACCCTGTAGCAAAACACCCGCGCTCGCTAAGCCGATCCCAACGAGTATTGCTGCGATGGTTCGAGGCAACCTGATGTTCCAGATAACGACCGAATCAGCACCTGCCGAACCGAACCTCAGTGAGATGGCAACCAGGACAATCAAAATCAGCGTAAGAGCGATTCCAAGTACCCAAGCCTTGCCAGCCCTTGTCATTGGGCATTCAGATCAGAAAATGCCTGATTGAGCGCAACAACAAGTTCACCCGTTCGCGGACCAAATGACAACAACATTGTGTCCTCTACTGCAATAACAGATCGGGATGCGGCCGCCTTTGTTTGAGCCACCCCGGGCAACTGCAGTAGACCATCAATTCCGCCAACCGACTTCAGGCCATTAGCCATCACAAGCAATACGTCGGGGTCGAGTTTGATAAGTTCTTCGGCACTTAACGGAGTGAATGCTCCGAGTTGTGCCTGTTCACCAACGTCAATGCCACCAGCCTCGTTGATCATTGAATCGGCGCCCGAGCCGGCTCCCCCGAGAAGATAGATGGCCGAGGTCCCCCGTAAATAAAGAAAAGCGACCCTGGGAGTTGGTGACAATGGCAACTGGGCTGCTACCGAAGTCAGTGTCGATACGTATTCCACAGCCTGGGCAGGTGCTCCAACTGCACTTCCAATTGCGCTCACTTTGGAGCCAATATCAGCGATCGTCCAAGCTTCGGGGATTTCAACAACCCTTATCCCTGCACTTTTCAATGAATCAATCGATTCTTGTGGGCCACTGGATGCGTCAATGAGCACCAGGTCCGGGTTGAGTGCGATAACGCTCTCCGCATTGATTTCATGTCCACTTGTAACAACAGGTGTGTCTGTTATTTCTGGGGCGTTACTGGTTTCATCTCGCCCCACAATTTGGGATCCACCACCGAGTGCAACAACTACTTCACCCGAACCGTTTGCAATCGTCACTATTCGCTGCGCTGCACTTGATGGCCACGGCTCTCCAAAGGGCTCCGCGAAAGCGACATCCGACGACGTAATCTCAATCGGACGAATAGCAGATCCAGAGCTTTCCGATTGTGAGGGTTGAGAAGTGGGCTCACTCGCGCAACCGCTGAGTAACGACAAAGTGAACCCTGTGACTGCAATTCCGAGCACCGCAATCCCGAATTTCCTCACAAGGACATTATCAAGGCTTGGGTGAATGCGTTCCCGGCACGTTGTCGGGATCGGCCGACAACGTGTCAGGCAACCCTGCTTCACAATGTCTAGCCTTTCCCTCGTGAGAAGACCACACAGGTTCCAGAAGCTTGCGGTTACCTCAGTGATGTGTGGAGCAATGTTGCTGCCCGCATTCAATTCCATGGCTGGGGCCACTGTGGTTCCGACAAAGACCACAAAAAGTGGATCTGCCACGTTATCCGCGACTCCGGTAAAAAACTTGAATTCGACGAATGCCCGCGTGAAGGTTAAGGGCAACGGCTTCGACCAACGCATCGGCATTTACATCGGTTTATGCGTTACGCCAAAAAATAATTCAACAAAACCAGGCCCGTGCGGCGGCGGGATCAATATGAATGCCAGCGATCCTGCTTCTGCCTGGATTTCGTCAAATCCACCACCATATGGCGCTGACCTGGCCATACCATTCAAAAAAGATGGAACTTTCTCGGTAACGCTCTCAATCAGTTCACAAATTGGCGAGATCGATTGCAAAGTCACATCCTGTTCAATCGTTACTCGCGCGGACCACACAAAGTCCTCATATCGGGGCGCAGATCTTTTCATTCCCGTCACATTCAAATAATCACAATTACAAAGATCGAAGGAGAAAAATGCTCAGCAAGAAAAAAGTTGGAAATCTGGTTGCTGCAACGGCTGCACTCGCAATCGTTTGGGCGACTTCAGCGGTACCAGTCCAGGCCGCAGGAGCTTTCAACGCCACCGTTGCGGGCGCAAAGAACATGACTCCGTTGGTTGCTCTTGAAACTAGTTCCGTTCAACCAATCGAAATCACCAATTTGCCAGCAAATGTGGGCATCTACGCCCTGAACTGCGCTGTCCCCGCCAACCCTCGGTCCGCTCCGACACTGTGCGACAGTTCAGCGGGCTCACTCGTCTACATTCCGGCCACGACCGTAGATCGCGACAGTGTTTCAGCCAAGATCAAAGTCAATGGCGAGTTTTATGGATCAAACCCAAATCCACAAACGGGTGCCAGCACGAATCAGCCAGTCGACTGCCGCGCTGCAGTGGCACCCGGCATGGGAGCCTGTGCGGTATACATTTTGGGAGCTGGGCGCGAGAGCGCAAACCCGACCTATCTGCGGGTCTTCCCAACAGTCTTCAAGCCGGTTAAATCAGATCGCAAGACCGACTCCGTCACTGTGACTCCGAAAGAAAATTCCATCATCACTCAAGCCGGTGCAGCTTTCACCGCGACCACGCTTTCCGGGTTGACTCCGTCAATTACCGGGGACAACTGCTCGGTGCGGGATGGAAAGATCACGGCACTTGCCGCCTCAGGCACCTGCACACTAACGATCACAACAACGGGTGGCCGCAACTTTAAGCCACTGGTAACTACCAAAACCTATAAATTGGGTTAATCAGATTAGCTTGAAAGGGATGTGGCGCAACGCGCTGCATCCCTTTCGCTATTTACCTAGGCCTGTTTTAATGAATGCCATTACTGCATCGCCTTCACTGATTGAATCAAATCCTTGTGATTCAACGCGCGTTATTGCGCTGTCCAGGACTCCCCAGCAAAAAGCCGAGTACTGACGAACATCAGCGACCTCTAGTTCGGTCAACGCCTGAACGAGTGGTGCAACCAGCTCACGGTGCATTGAAGACACCTGCGCCCGGCGAGCCTCTGGGAGTTCGACCGATCCGGCAGACTTAACCAAGATGTGACGTCCATCCTTGACGTAACCCAGAACACCGCGCACCCACGTCTCTATCCGAGCCAGCGGATCTTTTTCGGCTTCCACCATCGGTGACATCTCATCAACCCACAGAGCCATCTCGTCCACCAAGACATCGGCGATTAAATCGGCTGCGCTCGCGTAGTACTCATAAACCGCTGATCGCGAAAGCCCCACCTCAGATGCAACTTGAGCTACCGTAAATGGTGTCCCCGAGAGCATCAGCTGTGCAGCGGCGGCCAAAAGGGCGTCACGGCGTGCTTCACGGTGTTCAGCAATGCTGGGTGCACTGATTCTGGGCATGGTCCCATTGTGCCCTAATACATAGTTTTTGACCTTTTCAGGGTTTCAGCAGCGTTTACGAGGCTCTCCAGCAGTACCAGGCCACGACACTGCGCATACCGACGAATGGATCTCCAAATCGATCAAGATCTCTGGCCTTGATGGGCTCTGTATTCCTGTGGATCACATCCCAGCCTCGGCGCACAGCCAGATCATCAATGGGCCATACATCCAGTCGACCAAGTTGTAAAATTAGCAACATTTCAGCAGTCCATCTTCCAATTCCGAATAATGAAATTAGTTCTGAGATGATCTCCTCATCCTCCATGTAAACAAATCGTTTAAGTTTTAATTTACCCGATAGCGTGGCTTGAGTTATTTCATAAATACTTCTTACCTTTGCTGATGTAAGACCGATCGATTGAAGTTCCTCCATGGACAAAGCCCCAACTTTTGATGGAGTAATCGATCCCTGGCAAATAGCTCGAAGACGTGCACCTATGGTTCTTGCGGCTGCAACACTTACTTGCTGTGCGATTACTGCACGAACTAATGCTTGATAGTTCGTATAGGTACTCTTGTCGAAACCAAAGGTGCATGAAGGCAATTTCTTGATTGGTCCAGCAAAAGCGGGATCAATCCTAAAAATCTTTCTCTTAAAGGCATCCATCTCTCTCTTGCGCGAAACGAGAGTTGAATCCATAACGGAAAGTCTAATATCTTTGGCATCTTTCGTACCTAAAGTATTTACTCAATTTAACAATAAAGAGGAATGAAGAAGAGCCGTCCAAGGGCTACCGGAACTGTCGCGCAAACAAAAGCCTCTAAAGATGACGTGCTAGCCGCAGTGTTGAGGTCCCTCGATATCAAGATCATTCGTGCCTAACGAGAAGTATCAGATGGGGAACGAGTCGGTCTATAAGCCGGATCCTGTGTTTGATCGCTCAAACGGTGATCATCCATCTGGGACTGCTGTTACCAGCAGCCTCGTGCGGTCTACCAGCAAACATAAGGCGAGCAGCCCGTCTGCTTGGGCCAGCAAGCTGACCCATTTGACCTTGCTTCGGGTGGGGTTTACCGAGCTGATGCAGTTACCTGCACCACTGGTGGTCTCTTACACCACCGTTTCACCCTTACCAAGGTTTCCCCTGGCGGTCTGTTTTCTGTGGCACTATCCCGCGGATCACTCCGGGTGGGCGTTACCCACCACCCTGCTCTGTGAAGTCCGGACTTTCCTCGACACGCTTTCTAGTTCATGCCGCGATCACCCGACCGACTCGTTCATGACACAGGTTACGCCGTCGGTGATCCTGTTGACACAAGAACTCACCTTTGCCTGCATTACGCCGTAGGCTGCCCGCGTGATCTTTCTCCTGCCGCCGAGTGAAGGCAAAACCCCGGCAAGCAAAGGTTCGAAGTTTTCCCCAAAAAAATTGGTTTTCCCCAACCTCACCCAAAAGCGGCTGCACCTGATGGAATCACTTGCACATTTATGCACGAGCGAGCCAGAACTTGCGACAAAGGTTCTTGAACTGGGGCCGCAGCAGAGTGACCTACTCATTACCAACGCTGAATTACTCACGGCAAGGTGCGCTCCAGCGATTGAGATCTACACGGGGGTTCTCTATGACCACCTAGGGTATTCAAATTTGAATGCGAAGGCACGTGCTCGAGCTGATTCCAGCATTCTGATCGCCTCAGCCCTGTTTGGTTTTTCGACTCCAGTAGATCCCATCCCGGCCTACCGCCTAAGTGGGGCATCGGTGATCCCCCAGGTTGGCTCATTGGTCCAGTATTGGAAAACTGAGTTGCTCGATTCACTCGCGCAACGTAGTGATGATTTGATCCTCGACATGAGATCGGGCAGTTACGAAAAACTTGCACCCGCAAAACAACTGAATCAACCGGTTGTGAGCGTCAAAGTCTTGACGAACG
>CANMNM010000103.1 GCA_947499275.1 Actinomycetota bacterium
AGGCGGTCGCGCTGGTGCCCGCACAACCGTAGCCCTCAAGGTGCATTCCGAGAACTCCGAGTGAGCCAAAATCTCGAACCAGTTCCCGCGCAGGAACTTGGCCCTTTTCAAACCAATCCGCAACGTGGGGTTTGATATTGGCGTCAACGTAATCTTTAACTACGGCTGCCATGGCTCGGTCTTCAGCACTTGATAGATGGTCGAGAGAAAAGAGTGCTAGGGGACCTGTAGGCATTTCAGCAGATTACCATGATTGTCATCACCTAATGGCCGATCATACGGTTCATGTATGCCGCGCTCCGTGAATTCTTCCCGGTCTTTTCCTCATATGAATCGGCGCGTTGCATGACTTGTAGCCCAAGATTGGTCCCAATCCACCGGAGTGGTTCTGGTTCCCATTTGCGCGACTCGTGGTTGACCCAAGGAAGCGTGGTGAGTTCGGATTCTGTTCCTGTGATCAGATGGCCCAAAGTTTTTCCACCCAGGTGCGCGGTCCCTACGCCGTCACCTACGTAACCACCACTTGAACCCAACCCTGTTTTTGGGTCAAAATTACAACTTGCCCACCAGTCCCGGGCGACACCTAGTGGCCCACCCCACGCATGAGTGAACTCAATACCTTTAAGGACTGGGAATAGTTCTACCAACGTCGCTCGAAGGTCGTTGTGAACTCTCGGATTCATGTCTTGGACCGGTGAGATTTTTGAGTTGAAGTGATACGGCGCACCGCGCCCGCCAAAGGCGATCCGGTCGTCTGCTGTGCGTTGTCCATAAATAATCAGATTGCGATAGTCTGAAAAAGTCTCGCGTTCACGTAATCCAATTTCTTCCCAGACGCTCGAGGAGAGTCGCTGTGTTGCCACCATGAGTGAATAAACCGGCGCGATTGAACGCTTTTGGCGGGGCAATGTTTTTGTATATCCCTCGGTGGCCCGGATTACATTGGGTGCCCGCACGACGCCCTCTGTAGTTTTTACTACGCCCGGGTCGATTCGTAATGCTGGAGTGCCCTCAAAAATGGAGACCCCGCGTGAGTGCAGGTAGGTGCTGAGTTGACTCACCAATTTATAGGGATCTATTGCGGCGCAATGAGGGGTGAAAGTACCCCCCACAACATCGGTTGAGTTAATTCGTTCCCTGGTTTGCTCAGCTGTTAGGTAAGTCAAGTCGTGCGGGAAGCCCCAGTCAGCAAATTCTTTTACATCTGCCAATGCCCGGTCGTTTTGCAGAGAGCTGCGAGCAGCTACCACCGTTCCACCGTGGGCCCAATCGATATCCCAATTATGTGAATTTGCCACTTGGCCAATATCACTGATATTGGCGACCATCACTTGATGCATTCGACGTGCCGCATCCCGCGAACTTGCACGTGCAAGGGATGTGAAGTGGGCGGGGAATAGAGCGGATACCCAGCCACCATTTCGACCACTCGCGCCAAATCCAACAAACTCAGATTCGATTATTGCAATTTTCAAAGTTGGATCAAGTTTGTTGGCGTAGTAAGCGGTCCACAGCCCCGTGAAGCCGCCGCCAACTATTGCAAGATCAACAGTGAGATCACCATGAAGGGTTCCATTGAAAACCGGTCGAGGTGCAGTTATTTCGGAGTACCAAAGGCTGGTGTTCATCGCGTTAACGCGTCCAATTGGCCACGTAATCGGGGATAGGAGTACCCCGCGGGACGAACTCATCGGGGACGGGAACACCCAGTTGTTCATAGATCGGAATGTGTCCGGCCCAAATGGCTTTCCCTGCGTCACTTGTTAGGTCCTCATCAGCATCACCGGGTGGACCTTCACTGACCTTTATTGAGTACTCGGTGAGGGGGAGTGCCAGCGTCATGGTTGCCTTGAGCTCCTTGGGCGAAGGCTGCCGTGCATGATCCCAACGACCAGGCATCAAGTGTTCGGTGATTACCTTCAATGCATCCACTTCGGCAGTGCCACTGATTCGGGTTGCCGTTCCAAAGATCATCGCGGATCGGTAGTTCATGCTTGATTCAAATAAGCTGCGAGCAAGAACAAGACCGTCGAGTATTGTCACAGTGACGCATGCGGGTGAGCCCGAGTCCAATAGTTTGAACAGTCGCGAAGCAGCCGATCCATGAATGAGTATCGAGTCTTGATCACGGGCGTAACCCACGGGAATTACTATTGGTTGCCCGTGATCCACGACCCCAACGTGCGCGACCAGGCCAGCGTCGAGGACCGCGTGCAATGTTGCAATGTCTGTCTTAGCTTTTTCCGGTAAGCGCTTGATGGTTGTTCTCGAACTCTGGACAGCTTTGGCCACGTGTATCCCCTATAAAACTTCGAGGGCTTGGGTTAACACGTTTCGTAAGATGCCCTCGATTTCATCGAACTCTTTCTGACCGATCGTGAGTGGGGGCGCGAGTTGAATGACGGGGTCACCACGATCGTCAGCGCGGCAGTACAGGCCGTTTGCGAATAATGCCTTTGAAAGGAAGCCACGTAGGAGTCGCTCGCTCTCATCTTCGTTGAATGTCTCGCGAGTCTTCTTGTCCTTGACGAGTTCAATTCCATAGAAGTAGCCGGCCCCGCGAACGTCACCGACGATCGGTATGTCGCTCAGTTTCTCGAGTGTGCGACGGAAATTCCCTTCATTGTCTATGACATTTTGATTGAGACCCTCTCGGTCGAAAATGTCGAGGTTTTCCATGGCAACCGCTGCTGAAACAGGGTGACCACCCCACGTGTATCCGTGGAGGAAGGAGGTTGTTCCGTGCTTGAACGGTTCAAAGAGTCGATCACTGGCGATCATGGCGCCCAGCGGGGAATAACCAGAAGTCATGCCCTTGGCGCACGTAATGATGTCAGGAGTGACACCGAATCGATTCATCGCAAAAAAATCACCGATCCGACCGAACGCGGTTATGGTTTCGTCGGCCACCATAAGCACGTCGTATTCATCGCAGATCTCGCGAACGCGTTCAAGGTAACCGGGGGGAGGAGGAAAGCACCCGCCAGAGTTTTGGACCGGCTCAATGAATACGGCTGCGACACTGTCCGCGCCTTCAAATTCAATTGCCTCAGCAATGCGGTTGGCTGCCCAAAGACCAAAGGCCTTTTCGTCTCCGCGGTATTCCTCAGGGGCACGGTAAAAGTTGGTGTTCGGGACTTTTACTCCACCGGGGACAAGCGGCTCAAATGGAATCTTGGCAGCGGGAATGCCGGTAATGCTGAGTGCTCCTTGCGGGGTGCCGTGGTATGCAATCGCCCTACTAATCACCTTGGTTTTCGTTGGCTTGCCTGTCAATTTGAAATATTGCTTAGCCAGTTTCCAAGCGCTCTCGACGGCTTCGCCTCCGCCTGAGGTAAAGAACACGCGGTTTAAATCACCCGGTGCTAAATGCGCCAGTCGCTCAGCAAGCAAAATTGCATTGGGGTGTGCATAGGACCAAATGGGGAAAAAGGCTAACTCTTCTGCTTGCTTGGCTGCTGCTTGGGCAAGCTCTCTGCGTCCATGGCCGGCTTGGACAACGAATAGTCCGGAGAGTCCATCAAAATACTTATTGCCTTGATCGTCCCAGATATATGCGCCTTTGCCCTTAGTAATGACCGGAACATGGCCACCGTCGTAGTAGGTCGAGTGACGGGTGAAATGCATCCAGAGATGATCACGGGCTTTGTCTGCGAGTTGATCTGATCCTGATTCGGTAGCAAATTGCGGAGTGGTTGTCATTTGATGCCCCAACTGTAGGTTTGTTTGCGAAGTCCGAGATAAACGAATGTTTCTGTTGAAACAACTCCTGGGATGTTTCGAATTTGAGAATTAGTGACATTGAGAAGGTGATCATCGTCTTCGGCGACACACTCAGCCAAAAGGTCATACTTCCCGGTCACAATCACCAAATAGGAAATCTCTGGTAGTTGTTCAATTTGTTTGGATACCGCCTCCACATCACCCTGCACTTTAATTCCGATCATTGCCGAACGAAGGAAACCAAGCTGAGCGGGGTCAGTGATCGCAACAATTTGCATAACACCTTGGTCATGTAATTTTTGGACCCGCTGACGAACCGCAGCTTCGGATAAACCAACCGCTTTCCCGATCGTTGCGTATGGCCTGCGACCATCTTGCTGAAGTTGTTCAATAATTGCGCGCGATGCCTCATCAAGGGGTGCAGATTTTCGCGCCATGTGCTCACCTTGGCCCTATTTTGCCGAAAAATCAAGTCTTTCCGTGTCAATTTCCCCATTTGACGACGAAAACCGCAAGTTAATCTGAAAAAATCTAGTGAAAACGAGCAGTTTAGGATACGGTGCCGTTAGTTGCTAACTGGAGGAAAAAATGACACAGGTACTAAGAAATTTCGTGGGTGGGGAATTCGTTGACACGCAAAAAGGAGCATTTAGTGAACTGGTGAACCCGTCAACGGGTGAGGTTTTTGCGACAGCACCAATTTCTGATGCAACTGACATTGATCGCGCTTATGCCGTCGCCGCGACTGCATTTGAGTCGTGGAAGAATTCCACACCATCGCAGCGCCAACAAGCTTTGTTGACCATTGCCCAAACTTTCGAGGAACACGCCGAGGAACTAGTTGCCGTTGAGAGTGAAAATACCGGGAAGCCAATTCCCGTGACAATGGTCGAAGAAATCCCTCCAATGATTGACCAAATTAAATTTTTCGCCGGTGCCGCCCGCATACTTGAAGGTAAAGCAGCCGGTGAATACATGGCAGGTTTTACCTCGATGGTCCGCCGGGAGCCCATAGGTGTGATCGGCCAAGTGACCCCGTGGAATTACCCCATGATGATGGCGGCCTGGAAGTTTTTCCCAGCCATCGCTGCGGGAAATACGGTTGTGCTTAAGCCGAGTGATACTACGCCGGCATCAACACTGAAAATGGCGGAACTCATTGCTGCGTCGGGAGCCCTCCCCGACGGTGTATTCAATGTGGTGTGTGGAGATCGCAATACGGGTAAGGAACTGGTTGAGCACAAGACTCCTCAAATGGTGTCCATTACGGGGTCAGTGCGAGCGGGTATGCAAGTTGCGGCTTCGGCTGCGATGGATGTCAAGCGAGTCCATTTAGAACTGGGCGGTAAGGCTCCGGTTGTAGTTTTTGACGACGCAGACATTGAAGCGGCTACGGAGTGGTTAGCCGTTGCGGGTTTCTTCAATGCCGGGCAAGACTGCACAGCTGCTACTCGGATGCTGGTCGCCCCCCGGATTTATGACGACTTCGTTGCAGCCATGGCCGAAGCGGCCGCCGCGTTGTCAACAACGTTTGAGGACGGCCCAACGGGAGAGGCGCTCGTTCCTCCGGTGAACAACGCTGGACAAATGGAACGAGTGCTCGGCTTTATTGAGCGTGCCCCTAAGCACGCCAAAGTGGTAACGGGTGGCTCTCGCCAAGGTAATCGCGGCTTTTATATTTCGCCGACAGTGATTGCAGGACTCCAGCAAGATGACGAAATGATTCAAGATGAAATATTTGGTCCGGTGGTCACTATTCAGAAATTTACCGATGAGACGCAGGCTTTAGCCTATGCGAATGGGGTGAATTACGGTCTTGCATCATCTGTCTGGACAAAAGATTTCGGCCGCG
>CANMNM010000104.1 GCA_947499275.1 Actinomycetota bacterium
ACTCGGAACGGCGATGGGCTACACCCTGGCGGCCGGTAAAGCATTCCCCGGTGATCCGCTCGTTGTTCTCCTCGGTGATGGAGCTGCCGGTTTTTCACTGATGGATGTTGATTCACTCGTGCGACACAATGTGCCCGCGACAATCCTGATCGGAAATAACGCAGGCTGGGGCCTTGAACGTCACCCCATGCGTTTCCTCTACGGCTACGACGTTCTAGCAGACCTGCAACCAAGCCGCTACGACCAAGTGGTGAGCGCACTGGGTGGCGCGGGTGAGGTCGTTACCGACATCACGCACCTAGGCCCAGCGCTGGACCGCGCCATGAACTCTGGTGTTCCCTACGTGGTTAACGTGATGACTGACCCAGAGGTTGCCTACCCGCGCACAACTACCGGTATTTAAGAATACCGGTAGTTAACTCGCCCAAGTTCTTTGATCAACCCGCACCCGAGTGATTTTCCCTTTACCGACGGGCGCTTGGGCGTTACCCAGTTCAACGGCAAAAACAATGCGATCACCGGAAACGGACTCGACGAGCGCGCTGGAATAGACCGACTCGCCCACCAATGTTGGTGACAGGTGTGAGAACTCAATTTTGTATCCCACCGTCGTGCAATTGCTGCAGATCGAGGCTGCTACCGCGGCTGTAGTTGCTGCTTCGCACCAAGCGATCGCCATGGGAGTTGCCAAGACGTTTACTGAGCCACTACCGAGAGCTATTGCAGTATCTGATGCTCCAACCATGAATTCAAGTCTCGCCGTGTTCCCAACGACGTGGTCCAAGCATGCGCACGATTCGCTCATTTCAGAATGACGAGCAAATCACCCTCGTTGACAACGTCACCAATGGCAACAGCAAATTCGCTGACCACGCCGGAATGCTCTGCCAAAACTGGGATTTCCATCTTCATCGATTCAAGTATTAAAAGGGTGTCACCCGCTGAAACTTGATCCCCAATCTCGGCCTCAAAAGAGTGGACGGACGCAACCATTTCAGCGACTACATGCATAAAATTGATCTTAGTCGGCAGCACGGAGTTCTTCGATCAGCACAGGCGAATTATTGCGCACTGAATTAACTGCCCGGCCTACCGGAATCGCCTGCAGATCTGTGCGGGCCACCAATAAATCCAATGCTGCTTGAACATCAATCGACGGATCTAGCCAAGCATCCCAATTTTTCGAATTGATACAGGCGGGCATTCGGTCATGGATTGGTTCGAGATTGGGTGCTGCAGCGAGGGTAATAATCGCGCACGTGTGCACCGGCTGACCATCAATCACACTATCGGCGATCAACCCCGCCATTGGCATGATCCGCGAGTCTCCGATCGGAGGCGATATAAAATAAGGGTCTTTTGCCGGGCGCTTCCACTCGTAATAGCCGCTTGCCGGGATCAGAATTCGACGCGTAGCAAATGACCGAGCAAATGTGACCTTTTCGGCGACGCTTTCACCACGTGCATTAATAAGCAGAGTCGATGAATTCTTGCTCCACTTGGGAACTATCCCCCAGCGCACCTGCGCGAGAACACGACCTCCCGCCGAAGCGGTAACCACCGGGACATTACTGCTGGGTGCAACGTTGTAATTGGGCCGAAATTGGTGCTCACCGAGCGCTGGATCAAGGTCAGCGCCAAATTCAGACCCGAGCGCACTCAGAGCACTGTTGTCGCCAGCTAAGACATATCGACCGCACATGTGTAGATAGTAGAACGCAAGTGAAAGACTAGCCCCATGACCGACTGGGAAGCTCCTACGACGAACGGAGCAATCAACGCCGCGATTACGCTGCCCGGATCCAAGTCTTTGAGCAACCGCGAACTCATTTTATGCTCTCTAGCAGATTCGCCGTCTACCCTGCGTGGCGTACTTGATGCCAGGGATACAGCCTTGATGATCGATGGACTCAGAACTCTGGGCGTCCAGATAGATGAACTCGAGTCTGACCCAGCCGGGAACCTTGATCTGCGGATCACCCCACATTTCATGCGCGCAGGAGTGGAGTCGCCAACCGTTATTAATGTTGGTCTTGCCGGAACCGTCATGCGGTTTCTACCGGCCGTGTCCGCTTTCGCGCACGGAGATTCCTATTTTGATGGCGATGCGGCCGCCCGCAAGCGCCCAATGGCAACTCTTCTCGAAGCATTGAAAGATCTCGGTGTCGAAATCGAGGACCGGGGTCGACTTCCATTCCTCATTCGCGGAAATGGACATGTTCGTGGCGGTGAAGTTGTCCTAGATGCCTCCAAGTCAAGCCAATTTGTTTCAGCGCTGCTGCTATGTGCACCACGTTGTGACGCGGGTGCAACTATCCGTCACGTACCCGCGGACCTAGGCAATGTCAGCGCTGTTCCCAGCCTGCCACACGTTGACATGACGATTAATTCACTCGCCCAACACGGCGTCACGGTTCGCCAATCAACACTTACCCGTGATTCTTGGCACGTTGATCCGCAAAACATAAACGCTGTGGATCTTGCCATCGAAGGTGACCTGTCCAATGCCACACCCTTTTTCGCTGCAGCAATGGTGGCTGGTGGGAGCGTTTCCTGTTCAGACTGGCCAGCAAGTTCGCTACAACCGATCCTGCGAATCATTGAGGTCTTTGAACAACTTGGAGCGCGCATCACGCGCGATGGAGATACCTTCCGCCTTGTAGGCACGGGCGAGATCAACGGTATTGACGCAGATCTTGCCGACATCGGAGAAATAGTTCCCACAATCGCAGCACTATGCGCGCTGGCTACAACCCCGTCTCACCTTCGCGGGATCGGTCATCTGCGTGGACATGAAACAGATCGACTCAGCGCACTCGCCACTGAGATAAATGCGCTCGGTGGCGAAGTAGTCGAGGGAGAGAGCGCTTTACGCATTTTTCCCGCGACACTTCATGGCGGAATTTTTCACACATACGAGGATCACCGCATGGCTACCGCTGGGGCAATTTTGGGTCTTCGAGTCCCGGGCATCACCGTAGAAAATATCGAGACCACCGGTAAGACTCTCCCTGATTTTGTGAGACGCTGGGAAGAGTTGCTAAATACCTGATGGCACATAATCTTGATGAGGACGACGTTCGAATAAGACCGGGGAAATCCAAGTCCCGACCCCGAACAAAGGATCGTCCCAGTTTTGACAATATGTTTTTTGGTTCCGTCTCAACGGTTGACCGAGGTCGGTTCACCGTTAATCCTGAAGGTGACACTCAAATCCTTTATGCAGTTAAAGCACGTGAACTCGGGCGCAAAGGTTTAGTAGTTGGAGACCGAGTGGCCATGGTCGGAGATCCTCATGGCGGTATTGACCACCAGGTGCGAATTGTTCGACGTGAGCCCCGGTCCACCGAATTGCGGAGAACCGCTGATGACAATGATCCTCAGGAACGGGTAATTGTTGCCAATGCAGACCGCCTCGGCATCGTCGTTGCATCTACAAACCCAGAACCCAGAATTGGGTTCATTGACCGCGCAATAGTTGCGGCGATGGATGCAGGAGTGACACCATTTCTTGTTGTGACAAAGTCCGACCTGAAGGATCCCAGCGATCTCGTGAATGTCTATCAAGAACTCGGCATTCCAATTTTTGTCATTGCTAGCGGGGTTGCCCCCACATCAATTAAGGAATTTGTGCAGGGACATACCAGCATTCTTATGGGTCATTCAGGGGTGGGGAAATCAACATTGATTAACGAGCTGGCACCCGATGCCCACCGGATTACCGGGACGGTTAACGACCTCACCGGGAAGGGCAAGCACACGTCGACCAGTGTGATCGCATTTCCGCTACCGGAAGCGAACGGAATTGTGATCGACACCCCGGGTATCCGGTCCTTTGGCCTAGCCCACGTCTCCCGTGAAACGATTATCAACGCTTACCCTGATCTCATGCGCTACACCGAAAGTTGCCCGCGCGCTTGCAGCCACAACGAACAGGACTGTGGATTTATGCGCATAACCGATCACATAATTCTTGAAAGAGTAAAGTCGATGCAAAATTTGCTCGCGGGAAATATTGCGACAGGAGTGCAATGATTCAATTTCTTGACGACCTCGAGTTCGCGCATCACCTCGCTGACGAGGCTGACGCAATTTCATTAAAAAGGTTCAACTCACTTGATCTAGTAGTCACCCAAAAACCTGATCTCACTCCTGTGAGCGACGCTGATCTCGCTGTTGAAACACAACTTCGGTTACTCATCACCGAAGCGTTCCCACACGACAGCGTCATAGGTGAAGAGTTCGCGCAAAAATCATCGGGTGAGCGAACTTGGATCATTGACCCAATTGATGGGACAAAAAGCTTTGTCCGAGGCGCACCCGTATGGGCAACCTTGATTGCTTTGCGCGAGGGAGGTCAGATCACGCTCGGTTTGGTGAGCGCGCCAGCATTGGGACGCCGTTGGTGGGCCTCAATAGGTAACGGCGCTTGGGTTCGAGAGTTCACAAGCGACACTCCTCGACGGATGCAGGTGAGTTCCGTGCAAAATCTCGCAGACGCTTCATTTTCATTTTCCGATCAAGAGGAGTGGGATTCGAAACAGTTCGAGGCTATTCGCGGCGCCACGTGGCGCCAACGAGCATATGGAGACTTCTGGTCTCACACACTTATCGCAGAAGGCGCTGTTGACCTCGGTGCAGAACCCGAGCTCGCCCTCTATGACTACGCGGCGCTGGTACCAATTGTCACCGAAGCTGGAGGAAGAGTGTCCCAATTTAGTGGTGACGACCTGCCGATAAATGACAATGAAGCTCTTCCATCCTTCTTGTCTACAAACGGCTCACTTCACCGCGCGTGCATAGACTTAATGAATAACAGGACATAGAGCACATAATTTGCCACACTAGGTGAAACACCCATGGAGGCAAAATGAAAATTTCATCAGTCCTTGCAGGCAAAGGGGCCCAGGTCATTACGGTCGAACCCGACCGAAGCATCAAGGATCTGCTTGGACTCCTGTCCTTGCACAAGGTAGGGGCCCTGGTTGTATCCACTGATGGGAAAGCAATCATTGGGATCGTTTCTGAGCGCGACATCGTGCGGGCTCTTGCCGACTCTGAATCAATTTTGAGCGAGCCAGTGTCCAAAATTATGACCACGGAAGTTTTTGTCGCACCTTTTGATGCCAATATTGACGAATTAATGATCGTGATGACATCGCAACGGATTCGACACATCCCGATCACCTCCGACAGTGGTGAATTGATGGGAATTGTAAGTATCGGCGATCTCGTGAAAGCGCGAATGAACGAACTTGAAGGGGAGCGGGCCGCTTTGATGGGTTACATCACGCACGGCGGGTAGCACGCACTTTTACTCCACCAACGGGTCGAATCGTCACCAGCGGATCACTTGCGGGCAATCCCTGACCGGCTGGGAACGCAAACTCAAGCCGCTCACACATGCTTG
>CANMNM010000105.1 GCA_947499275.1 Actinomycetota bacterium
AATAACACGGCGGCTGATCCCGTCATCGCGGTCCGCGACGGTGAACTAGAAATAGTCGGAACGATCCCCGGTAGGTGGAGCAGTCAGGCGCGTGTTCTCAGGGAAGTTATTCCCCTAGAGTTAGAGCAGGTGCGTGATGGAAGCGCAATTGTGCAAGATGAAGGCAGTCAATTAGTCGCTCAGGCGTTCCTACTCGCCCAGCCAACCGGTCCGGAAAGTTCCTGGCTTGACATGTGTGCCGGACCCGGCGGCAAGGCCGCCTTGATCAGCGACGCTGTCCCAGAAGGTGTTGAGTTCATTGCCGTCGATCTCCATCAACACCGAGTGGATCTCATGCAGAAAATTGTGGGTGCATCGGCCCAATTGCTCACGGGTGACGCGCGTGAGCGCCCCTGGGGTAATCGATTTTTCGATCGGGTACTTCTTGATGCCCCGTGCTCTGGATTGGGTGCGTTGCGTCGCAGGCCGGAGGCCCGCTGGCGCAAAACGAAAAAGGAAACATTGGCGCTTACTGAGTTGCAAGAGGAACTGTTGCTTGCGGCGATTGACTCCACTCGCATCGGTGGAGTTATTGTCTACGTAACCTGCTCGCCCTACATCGAGGAAACGTGGGCCGTCGTTGACAGTGTGTTGCAGTCCCGAACCGACGTTCAACAAGAAGATGCTCGAAGCCTTTTTCCCGGAGTGAGCGACCTCGGTATCGGACCGAATGTTCAGCTGTGGCCACATATACACGGCACTGATGCCATGTTCTTCGCGCTCTTACGCCGGGTCTAGAACGCGGGGGATAGTCTGTGAGCATGCTGATTTCACCAAGTGTGCTTAATAGCAATCTGGGGCGGTTGAGTGAGGAAATCTCCAAGGTGGAGAGTGTGGCTGATCTCATTCATCTTGATGTCATGGACAATCACTTTGTACCCAATCTGACATTTGGGTTACCGGTAGTTGCCAGCGTTATTGCACAGACCTCGTTGCGAGCAGACGTACACCTGATGATCGACGATCCTGATCGCTGGGCCCCCGCTTATGGGGAAGCAGGTGCGTATTCGGTGACTTTTCACATTGAAGCGGCAAGAGATCCCCGCACTTTGTGCAACAACATTCGTTCCACGGGTGCAAGGGTTGCAGCCGCTCTAAAGCCGCAAACCACCCTCGAATCGCTGGACGGGGTCCTCGAATACCTTGACATGATCTTGATCATGACGGTAGAACCTGGTTTTGGCGGCCAAGCCTTCATGAGTGACATGATGCCAAAAGTTGCTCGAGCGCGCGAAATAGGTGGAGCTGATATTTGGATTGAAGTCGATGGTGGGGTTTCTCCCGGAACCATCATCGAATGCAAAGAGGCCGGCGCAAATGTCTTCGTTGCTGGCTCATGTGTTTATTCCAACCCCGACCCGGCTCAGGCTGTTCGTGATCTCAAGGCGCTGGTGGAAAATTAGGTGAGCATCGATACACAGTTCATGATGCAGGCTATCGAGCTTGCCGAACTTGGACCGTATTCAACAAATCCGCGAGTTGGTGCAGTGTGCGTGAGTAACGGAGTTGTGGTGGGAACGGGCTACCACCACGGAGCGGGAACCGCCCATGCTGAAGTGGAAGCACTTGCTGTTGCCGGTGTCAAGGCAGTCAACGCAGACCTTTACGTTTCCCTTGAACCATGTTCTCACTTTGGCCGGACCCCTCCATGCACCCAAGCAATCATTGAGGCGGGGATACGCCGGGTTTTTTACGCCCAGCCCGACCCAAGTGCTGAGGCTGGTGGGGGAGCTGAGGTATTGAAAGCAGCAGGGTGTGAAGTCTACGGAGAAATTGAAGCGGAGCGTTCGAATTTGGTGAACAGGGAGTGGAATCACCGAATGAGAACTGGCGTTCCCTTTGTCACCTGGAAGTTTGCGCAAAGCCTCGATGGACGTGTTGCGGCCAAATCGGGAGTTCGCACAGCCATTAGTGGAATGCAATCGCAGGTTTTCACTCATGAATTGCGATCGCGGGTAGGTGCGATTTTGGTTGGAACTCAAACCTTCATAGTCGATCAGCCGAGTCTGAACGCACGGGAAATTGATGGTTCATTAAGAGTTTCCCAGCCATTGCGAGTGGTGATGGGAATGCGTGATGTTGCTCCAGCAGAGTTTTTGCATTTGGCAACCCATGACCCCAAGGTCGCGCTTCTTGCGTTAGCAGATTTGGGAATCAACCACGTCTTGTTGGAGGGAGGCCCGACTTTAGCTGCGGCTTTTATTCGAGCAGATTGCATCGATCAAGTGATCAGCATCACTGCTCCGGTAACCCTGGGTGCAGGGCCCAGATCCTTAACCACCGATTCACCACTTATGAGTCGAATAAAGATCACCTCGACGTTCAATTTGGGCTCGGACCTCGTCCACATCGGCGAACTCGAATCAGCGGTAGGATTGTAATTATGTTCACCGGCATAGTTGAAACAACCGGCTCTGTCCTTGCTATTAGCCCCGGTTCGGATTCTTCGCGGATAACCTTTGCCGCGCCGGGTGTGTTGTCCGATGCACACATCGGAGCATCCATCGCCGTTGATGGAGTATGTCTGACCGTCACCCAATTTGACGAGGACAGTTTTACCGCAGACCTGATGCAAGAAACTCTCAAGCGCAGTGCCCTTGGTGCATTGAATCTGGGTGACCCGGTGAATATTGAGCGAGCTATGCCCCTTTCGGGGCGCCTTGGTGGTCATATTGTTCAAGGCCACGTTGATGCAGTTGCCACTGTTCGATCGATTGAACCGAGAGAAGATTGGACTCTAATCACATTTGAATTGCCGCAGGACATTGCGCGGTACGTAGTTGAAAAAGGCTCAATTACCGTGAGTGGGGTATCACTGACGGTGGTCAAAGTTAGTGAACCTGTCGAAACGCAGCCGTGGTTTAGCGTTTCACTCATTCCAACGACATTAAAAGACACTACCTTGGGGAAAATCAGCGTGGGAAGTGAAGTCAATCTTGAAGTTGATGCGCTGGCCAAATATGTTGAACGAATCCTTGCCTTCGCCCCAGTACAGGAGAATCTATGAGTGGAGCAAATGCCCCAAAGCTGGAATTAGATGGACGAGGGCTTCGAGTCGGAATCATTGCAGCCCAATGGCATGAAGTCATAATGAATGGGTTGATCCAGGGAGCAATACGCACCTGCGAGCGGACCGGAGCATCACATGAACTGATTCGCGTCCCCGGTGCATTTGAGTTGCCCCTAGGCGCGCAGCTAGCTGCCAGGAGTGACAAATTTGATGCACTGGTCGCATTGGGTGTAGTCATTCGAGGAGGCACACCCCACTTTGATTTCGTATGTGATGGCGCAACCCAGGGGCTCGCTCGCGTTGCTCTGGACACACACACCCCAATTGGGTTTGGACTGTTGACCGTCGACAATGAAGAGCAAGCTCTTGATCGCGCCGGTCTCGCCGATTCGAGCGAGGACAAGGGCGCTGAAGCCGCGGAAGCTGCACTCGCCATGGCACTGCTCGCACAAGGTACTTTTGGACTAGCGGGAAGAGGAATACCAACCGGGTTTCGCTAGGCTGTAAGGGTGACGTCAACGCAACCGGGAAAATCTTTTGAGGAACTCTATATTGAGTTATCCGATAAAATAGCTGCTGGTGACACCGAGTCCGGATCAGTTCGCCTTTTCCAAGCTGGTACCCACGCTATCGGAAAAAAAATCGTGGAAGAGGCTGCAGAAGTTTGGATGGCTGCCGAGTATCAAGGAAAAGAAGCGCTCGCGCTAGAGATTTCCCAGTTGATCTATCACATTCAATTGCTGATGCATACACATGAATTGAGCATGGATGACGTCTACAAGAATTTATAGCGATTACGTTAATGGAAAGGATCGGCCATGCTGCGCATCGCACTTCCCAACAAAGGTCAATTAGCGCTGCCTGCCGCGGCACTGCTTAACGAAGCAGGGTATTTAGTTTCGACCAATCCGAGGGCGCTTGTCGTGACGGATGTGGCTAATGACGTTGAGTTCTTTTTCCTTCGCCCAAAAGATGTCGCTGTGTATGTTGGTGCGGGAAAAATTGACCTCGGGATAACTGGACGTGACATGCTGCTGGACAGTGGGGCACCAGCTGTTGAAATCATGCAGCTTGGGTTCGCCCCATCCACTTTTCGAGTCGCTGTACCCAGTGGAACCGTTAATACACTCGCAGAACTCAATGGCAAAAGAATTGCGACATCTTATGAAGGTCTGTTGAAATCCTGGTTGGCAACTCAATCGATTCAGGCCCACATCGTCCGCTTGGATGGAGCCGTTGAAAACGCAGTCGCGCTGGGAGTGGCTGATGCCGTTGCAGACGTCGTCGCAACGGGAGCAACTTTGCGCGCTGCCGGTCTTGAAGTTATCGGGGATCCGATTTTGGAGTCCGAAGCAATTCTGATTCGCCCAGCGAACTCTGAGAAAACCCAGGTTCAGGACACGTTTGAGCGCAGGTTACATAGTGTGAATGTTGCGCGATCCTACGTGTTAGTTGACTACGACATTCCTAATGATCGCTTATCGCAAGCATGTGAGATCACGCCCGGGATTGAATCACCCACAGTGTCCTCGTTGCAAGATCCCAAATGGTCGGCAGTTCGTTCCATGGTTCTCAGCGCTGACGTTCATCAAATAATGGATGAACTTTACGCTCTAGGTGCAAAGGGAATCCTCGTAACCAATATTCATGCATGCCGGCTTTAGTTGACGTATTCGCCACGGCGTAGGGGAATAACAGTCAATAATTGCAGAAGGGCCGCGCATCCTAAAAACGTGAAAACTAAGGACCATGAATCAAAATAGTCGAGAAGAGTTCCAGCGATTAATGGTCCCGTAGCGGCAATCGTGTAGGTAATGAAAAACACCATTGCAGTGAGACGAGCGGCACTCGCTGAATCTTTGCTGTATTCGCTTAGCAGCCCTAGTGTCATGGCGAAGCTCCCGCTAAGTACAAAGCCGAAGATAAGAAGCACCAACCCTGGTGCTAAGTCAGGCAGCCAGGCGATGGAAAAGAGTGAGGTCGAAGCCAACCCAATAACAACAACAAATAAGGCTCTTCGATGTTTTATACGTACAGCCAAGCCAGCAAGAAGGAAGGCAGCTACAACTTGAGATATGGTGAATAGACCAAAGAGCCAACCGGCATTCTCTTGAGTCCACCCGCGTGCTTCATAAGAGGGCGCAATCCATGCAAGCGAACTGTAATAAATAATCGAGTTGCAAGTCATGTTCAAGGCGAGCGCCCATGCAATTTTATTTCGCCATGGCAATTCGCGAAGTCGAACAATGACGGTGGGGCGATCATGTGCGGTCGATTTGCGCTCAACAAACAGCCAGAAAGCCAAGGCGATTAATGCT
>CANMNM010000106.1 GCA_947499275.1 Actinomycetota bacterium
TGCTGGTGGCCAAAGCCTGCTGCCAATGATGAATTTCCGTCTCGCTCGGCCCGAAGTACTCATTGATATTGGTGGCATCGCGGATTTGCGTGGCTGGTCCATGTCTCAGGACACGGTGACGATTCGATCACTCACTCGCCACTGTGACATTGAAAACTCCGATATTCCAGGTCCACTGGGTGCCTTACTCCGATATGCGGCTGGGCTGGTGGGGCACGTACCCATTCGTGTTCGCGGAACGTTCGGTGGCAGTCTGGCGCACAGTGATCCATCCTCGGAATGGTGCATGATGGCGACTCTGCTTGATGCTCGCATGCATGTGATGGGCCCGAGTGGAGCACGCGTCATCGACGCTCGTGATTTTTTCCTGACGGTATTCACACCAGCTATTGAGTTCGATGAAGTCCTCACACATATTGAGTTGCCAGCACTTGGATCCAACTATCAAGTGAATCTGAAGGAATTTGCCCGGCGTGCTGGTGATTTCGCAATTGTTGCTGTCATGAGCGCCATCGAGGTTCGTGAGAATGTGATCACTGATGCTCGCTTGTGCGCCGGAGGGGTGTCGGATCGCGCGCTCAGGCTTGTACAGGCTGAAGCTGCGCTCATTGGGCAAGCGCCAACTCCTGAGACATTTGCTCAAGCGGCATCGTTAGCTTCCCAGGAAGTTGATCCAAATGGTGATCTACACGGCAGCAAGGAATTTCGCCAGGACCTAGTGAAGGCATTGACCAAACGAAGCCTGGCAGGTTCTCTTACATGAGAAGTTGGGTTGGTCGCCGGCTTCCAAGACTTGAAGACCCGACCATTCTTCGAGGTCTCGGCAACTACGTTGCGGATGTCGCTGTCGATGCTAAATTATTTGCAACCTTTATCCGTAGCCCGATTGCCGCGGGTAAACTCAAGCAAGCCTCCGCTCCTGAAGGTGTGCAGTGCTATTTTGCTCGGGACATCATTGCGCAACCTATTCGGCCAGTGTTGAATCGTCCCGACTATGTAGCTGTTGAGATGCCCATACTCGCTTTTGACGACATTAGGTTTGCTGGCGAACCCATCGCAGTTGTGTTGGCATCCACTCAGGCGGAATCAGAGGATTTAGCTGAACTCGTTGATTTTGATATCGACGTACTAGCGCCGGTTCTTGACACACAATCTGCCAGTGCATCGGGTACGCGCCCGGTACATGATGTTGACTTCCCATCTGATGTGAATGTCGTCATTAATTCCAACATTAAGACCCCAAATTTTGATGAAGTGTTTGCTGCGGCCGATGTAGTAGTTGAGGTTGAAGTCATTTCACATCGTCAAAGCGCGATGCCGCTAGAAACCCGTGGATCTGTTGCTTCCTTTGATCCCCGCACGGGACGCACAACCCTGACAACATCCACTCAGATGCCGCACATTGTGCAGTTGGGCATCTGCGAATCGCTCGGCATTCCGGTGAGTGAGCTCCGAGTAATAGCTCCAGATGTGGGCGGCGCATTCGGCGGCAAGATGAGTTTGGCTCGCGAGGATGTTGCCCTCGTTGCACTTGCACGTAAACTCCGCACCTCGATTGCTTGGATCGAAACGAGGAGCGAGAACTTCCTGTCGTCGTGGCACAGTCGTGAACAGGTGTATCGCGTTGAAGGAGCCTTCAAAGACGGTTACTTAACCGCTCTCAAGGCGGACATTCTTGCGGACGTCGGTGCCTACTCCTGCTATCCGGTCACCTTCGGTGTTGAGCCGTTAATGGCAATGGCTGAATTGCCAGGTCCCTACAACTTCGCCGAGTATTCAGTGCGGTCGCGAGCAGTGATCACAAACAAGTGCCCGATCGCGCCTTACCGAGGTGTCTCCCGACCTGTGCAAACACTTGCCATGGAAAGGCTGATTGAGACAGCTGCCCGAGAGATGAACATGGATCCGTGGGAGCTCCGCGATCGCAATCTCATTCATGAATTTCCGTATCGCAGTCCGTCGGGCTTGGTTGTCGACCCAGGGTCTTATCGCGAGTCGTTGCGTTTGGCGAAGAAACTTTCCAATGTCGAGGAGTTTCGCGATCGTCAAGTGAAAGCTCGGGAGCAAGGGAAATGGATCGGTATGGGCATCTCATCGTTCTCCGAGCGAACGGGTTACGGAACCCCGGCGTTTGCAGCTCGAGGGATGGGAATTACTCCTGGATTTGAGCGTGTTTCGATGAAGATGGATTCATCGGGAGGTGTTGAACTTCGAATTGGAGCTAGTCCGCACGGGCAAGGGCTGACCACCGCACTCGCACAATTAGTCGCTGATCAACTCAAAATAGATCCCGGCGACATCCGTGTGATCCATGGTGACACAGATTCCACCCCGTTTGGTTGGGGCACCTTCGCAAGCCGATCCATGGTGATTTGCGGTGGCGCAACACAATTGGCCGCGAACGATATGCGTGATCAAATTTTGAACGTGGCGGGCGCAATGCTCGAAATTAGTCCACGTGACTTAATCTTGGAGGACGGGGAAGTTCGGGTTGTTGGCTCCCCGGTATCAGTTCCCATTGCCGAGATCGCACGTACCGCATATTTGAGCAGCCACCTTCTTCCAGAAGGTTCGGCCGGTCTTTATTCGACAGGGGAATATGACCCGGCGGGAACATTTTCTGACGCTTGCCATGTCGTAGAGGTAGAAGTCGACATTGAAACTGGTGGTGTGGAGATTGTGAAGTATCTGGTAGTTGAGGACGCCGGGATACTTATCAATCCAGCCATTGTGGATGGGCAGATTCACGGAGGCGTGGCACAGGGGATCGCCAATGCGCTGTATGAGGAATTGGTCTATGACTCACAAGGAAATTTACTCTCCACGACTTTCTTGGACTATCTCCCACCCACTATGGCTGAAATCCCACATATCGACATTCACCACTTGGAGACGCATACCGACGCATCCTTGACCGGAGCCAAGGGTGTTGGAGAGGGTGGCACGATTGGTGCGCCAGCAGCGATCTTAAACGCCATAACGGATGCACTTTCACCATTCGGGATCAGCATTAATGAAATGCCCGCGACGCCGTCGCGGTTGCGAGACAAGATTCGTACTGCACAGGAGGTCATGCAATGAGTAATCCACGTGAGAGCATCACTTTGAATGTGAATGGTTCTAACTATGACATCGACGTAGAGCCGCGTCGCAGTCTCGCCGATGCGCTCCGAGAGGACTGTCATCTGACCGGAACTCGTTTAGGCTGCGAGCACGGTGTTTGCGGCGCTTGCACGGTTCTGATGAATGACGATCCCGTTCGCGCATGCCTAGTGCTTGCTGTACAGGCTCAAGGTCAGGCAGTGCGAACAGTTGAAGGGCTTTCAGTTGGCTCTGAACCACTTCACCCGGTTCAGCAAGCCTTCTGGGAACACCACGCGCTCCAATGCGGATTTTGCACGGCGGGTTTTCTGATGCTTGCTACATCCATTGTGGAAAGCGACAATGTTCCCACCGATCAGGAATTGACAGACGTGCTCGCGTCTAACCTGTGCCGCTGTACTGGTTATCAAAACATCAAAAAAGCGGTTTGCTCGGCGATTGAGGCGACACGCAAGTGATCGGCGATTCAATTGCGCGACTGGAGGATCGCCCACTCCTAACCGGACGAGCAATCTTTGTTGCTGATATTTCTCTTCCAGGCCAACTGTCGATGCGTGTTTTACGTTCACCGATTGCGAGTGGCGAGATCACATCCATTGACACGACAGCAGCCCGCGCAATGGATGGGGTTGTTGCAGTTTGGACGGGTCGTGACCTTGACCTGCCACCGATAGCCTTTCGCCAGGTTTCTTTTGAGCAAATGTTGCCATACCGACAGCCGGTTCTTGCCAAAGATCGAGTGCGTTATGTTGGCGAACCGATCGCCATCATTGTTGCGGAGAATGCTTACATTGCCGAGGATGCCGAGGAACTCATCAGTGTTGACATCGATCCGTTGGAACCAACCATGGATGCGACCGGCCAACTTGGAGAGTTCGCACCGGGTCTTGATACGGAGGCACTGCAATTCGAGTTTGAGTACGGGGCGCTCGATGAGGCCTTCGTTCAGCACACTCGGCACGTAGAAGTCAAGGTTCGTATTGGTCGCCACAGTGGTGTTCCAATGGAATGTCGTGGTGGGGTAGCCGACTTCAACCCGGGTACAGGTGTCCTGACCGTTTATGGGGCTGCAAAAGTTCCTCACTACAACCGCGATGCCATTGCATCCATGCTTGGTATGTCCCCCTCCCGGGTAATTTTCAAAGAACAGCATGTCGGTGGAGGGTTCGGAATTCGTGGAGAGTTGTATCCAGAGGATGTTCTGCTGGCCTGGGCTAGTCGGGAATTAGGCCGTCCGATTTCATGGATTGAAGATCGTCGTGAGCATCTGGTTGCGGCTAACCATTCCCGCGATCAGTTCCACATCCTTAAAGCTGCCGTTGACGATAGCGGCTATATACATGGCCTTGCTGATGAGTTTTGGCTCGACCAGGGTGCCTACGTTCGAACCCACGCGGCCACTGTTCCGACGTTGACAGCCACCATGTTGCCTGGGCCATATGTTATTCCTGCATATCGTGTACGAGGGCATGTGCGATTAACAAATAAGACACCAGCTGGCACGTATCGTGCACCGGGTCGTTACGAAGGCACATTTGCTCGCGAGCGGCTCATTGATGCCATTGCTCAGGAACTTGATCTGGATCCTATGGATGTGCGTGAACGGAACTTCATTCGATCAGAGCAAATGCCTTATTCTCGACCACTGGAAGCACTGGGTACTGCAATCGAATATGACAGCGGGGACTACTCACTGCTTGTCAAGCGCGCTGAGGATCAGTGGAAGTTGTCTGAGGTTGAGCGTGAGGTCGCAGAAAGACGCTCCCGCGGGGAATTAGTGGGCATCGGACGAGCATTTTTCGTTGAGAAAAGCGGTCTTGGCCCTTTTGAGGGCGTACGAGTCACGGTTGACGAGTCAGGTCGCATAGATGTACTCACGGGCGGCGCCTCTGTTGGGCAAGGCTTCTCTACGGTCATGGCGCAAATTTGTGGTGACGTGCTCAGTGTTGATCCAAGTCTCATTGATGTTCGTCACGGACAGACTGATGCGTTCCCGTATGGCATGGGTGCCTTCGCCAGTCGACTAACGGTGATGGCGGGCACGGCGGTTCACCAGGCAGCGACTCTCGTGAAGGAAAAGGCGTTCACGACCGTGGCTTCGATGCTGGAAGCAAGCGTCAATGATTTGGAGTTGGTGAACGGTGCCGTCCAAGTGAAGGGTTCTCCTGACACGGCAATTGATCTGGGGCGCGTAGCTACTGCATTAAGACCTGTCACCGCGCGTAAGTTGG